>JBJTFU010000038.1:0-9841 GCA_046093585.1 Ilumatobacteraceae bacterium
CGGTCATGGGAATCCCGACAAGTCTCTCATGCACACCAATTACCATTGGTCCATGACGGTGGCGGATCTCTCGGCCTACGACGCACTGGGTATCGCCGATCTCGTCCGTCGAAAGCAGGTGTCTGCCGATGAGACCCTGGACTGGGCGATGAACTCCGTTGCCACCAACGATCGCGACATTCACTCGGTGTGGACCTTCGAAGATCGCGCGCGATCCGCGATCAAGCACGGACTTCCCGATGGCCTGTTCACCGGTGTTCCTTTCTTGCTCAAGGATCTCGGATTGCGTCTCGCAGGGACGGTGACTTCGAGCGGCAGCAGGTTCTTTGCCAACGCAACGGCCAACACCACGAGCGAACTGGTCAAGCGTTACGAACGAGCGGGTCTTGTGATCTTCGGCAAGACTTCCACGTCGGAATTCGGCCTCGGCCCCTCCGCCGATACCGACCTCTTCCCCGTCACCAACAATCCCTGGGACCACGAACGAATTCCTGGAGGATCGAGCTCCGGATCAGCAGCAGCGGTTGCTGCGGGGGTGCTTCCACTCGTGCACGCGAGCGATGGCGGTGGATCCATTCGTATTCCTGCGGCATGTTGTGGCGTGTTCGGCATGAAGCCATCCAGAGGACGGATCACCTATGCGCCCGTTGCCGAGTCCTGGAGTGGCATGTCCACCCAACACGCCGTCTCGACGACCGTGCGCGACAACGCTGCGCTTCTGGATGCAACACATGGCGGACTCCCCGGTGATCCGTACTACTGCCCCCCTCCGTCAGGTAGTTACCTCCAGGCCACACTTGCTGATCCAAAGCCGTTGCACATTGGCGTGCATTTGCGCTCAGTGGACGGCGTTGAGCCTGATCCGGAAATCGTCGAGGCAATCGAGAACTACGCCCGCAAACTCGAGGCACTCGGTCACCGCGTCGAATACTGCGAACCTGACTTCAACCTGCGCGACGTGGGGGCACTCTACGGAATCATCACGTCAGCCACGGTGACCTCGATGATCGAAGATCGCACTAAAGAACTCGGTCGGCCCCCGAAGGAGGACGAGTTACTCGCCGTAACCCGCCAAGTGGCGAACAATGGCGTCAATCACCGTGCCGTGGACTTGGCACGAGCGCGTGAAACTGTCTTCGTCGCTGCCCGCAAGATTGCTGCGTTCACTGAACGTTTCGACGTGGTGCTCTGTCCGACGATTGCGCACCTACCACCGAAACATGGTGTATACACCATGCGCAACGAGAACTTCCAGGAGTACATGTCGACGATCTTCCGTTTTGCGCCGTACACGGCACCAGCCAGCCTCGCCGGGCAGCCAGCGATGAACGTCCCGTGCGCCGTGTCGAAATCTGGATTGCCGATTGGTGCGCACTTCTCCGCTCCGTTTGCGCGAGAAGACGTGCTCTACGCGTTGGCTGGTCAACTCGAGCGTGCACACCCGTGGCCGCACACTGCGCCACGCTCCCGCTGATCAACCCCGCAAGTCGATCAACGCGGTCGGCACGCCAAGGTTTGCCCCGCTGCGAAACACTGCCACGCGTTGCCCAGCCTGACGGGCTGGCTTCGTGGCTCCGAGCATCTCGGAACCCAGACGTGCGGCAACAGCGTCGATGTCGTCGACCCGGAAGGCAATCCCCCACAGCTCGGCGGGCACCGACAGGTCGGGCGCAGGCACCATGTCGATCCGCACGGCTCCGATCCACACGGATTGCTCGCCATTGGCGTCGATCGAGACGTCGACACCGAGCGATCCTGCCAACGATTGCAACGTCGACTCGGCATCCTTGGTGCGCACCATCAAGTGGTCGATCGACACGAGTCCAAGTTGGTCCGTCCCTGCAGGACATGACGGCAGACCCGCACCTGACCGCATGTTCGCGACACCGAGGTCGCCCTGCACTCCGACGATGTCGGCGATGATCCCGGAGGTGCTCTCGGGTTCAACGAGTGAAACGCACGTTTCACCCAGGTTCCAGGTTCCAACTGGAAAGCCGACAGCTTCCCAAGAGGCCGTCGGCACACTCAGCGCAACGTGCGCAAGGAGTGTCATCAGGTGGACTGGGCTCCGAGGAGGTTCGCCACCATGGACCTGATCTCGGACTTCACCATCTTGTTGGTGGCATTCTTTGGCAACGCGTCGAAGAACAACACGTGTTCGGGCACCTTGTACGAGGCGAGTCGCGCCCTGCAGAGGGACTTCAATTCGTCCTCTGAGACGGTGATTCCATCGCGCAACTTCACTGCAGCCACGACCAACTCACCCCAGTGATCGTCATCCCGACCCACGACGGCCACTTCGAGCACCGCGGGGTGATCCGCAAGCGTCGATTCGATCTCGACCGGATAGACGTTCTCACCGCCGCGAATGATCATGTCGGACTTCCGGGTAGCCAGGAACAGGTAGCCCTCGTCGTCCATCCAGGCCATGTCACCGGCACGAAACCAGCCATCCACTATCGAACGTGCGGTCAGATCCGGTTGATCGAGGTAACCACTCATGATCGTCTCGGATCGGGTGACGATCTCGCCAATCTCGCCCCGTGGCACGTCGTTCAGTTCATCATCACACAGGCGGAGGTCGACGCCACGAATGGCTTGACCGATGGAGGAGAACAACTTCTCCGTTCCGGCGATGGCAGCGCGGTGATCCTCAGGAGTGAGAATCGTCTGAATCCCCGCCTCGGTACCTGCACCGAGGCCGTTGTAGAGGTCGCAATCGAAGGTGGCCATCATCTTGCGCAACAACGCGGGAGTCATCGCCGCGCCGCCGTAGAGAATGGAGTCGAGATCGTAGTACCGATGGTCAGTGGCACCGGGCAACTCCAGGATCGCAGAAATCATCGTCGGGATAAGTGTGCAGGAGTTGATACCTCCCCGCTGTAGCCACGCGAGCACGGCTGCATCATCGAACTGTGGCAATAGCAGTGACGCGCGCCCCGCATAGAGAGCGTGCAGCACCGATCCGATCCCCGAAATGTGGAAGAGCGACGCACCGCTGTACTGCAGACCACCCGGGTTCAGACGTATCTCACGATTGAACGAATAGACGATGTTGCGCATCATTCGCTCCGACTGCAACACGCCCTTTGGAATGCTCGTCGTGCCGCTCGTGAACATGATCGACAGGATGTCTTCACCGCGGGCGCGAGCAGCCATTTCGGGAGCATGGTCCACCGAAGCGAGCAGCGACTCGTAGTTAGCATTCGAGCCGTCGTACTGCCACCAGTGCGAAACATCCGGAATCTGGGACTTGATCTCCTCGAGAAGGGGCAGATACCGCTCGTTGTGGAAGATGCCCCTGACCGGACTACGGGTGAGAATGTTCTGCAACTCCGGTGCTCGCAGCCGGAAGTTGAGGTCGCAGTACGTCACACCTGCCTTGGCGCAAGCAAGGATCGTCTCCATGTGCTCGATCGAGTCGACGGCCAGGATCGCCACCCGGTCTCCCCGCTGGAACCCGTTGTCCACGAGGGCGTGAGCGAGCCTCGTCACCCTCTCATTCGTCACCGAAAAACTCTGTCGTCGCACGTTGTCGACGTCGGACAAGTCACCCAACGGGGTGACGAAACAGGTTGCATCGGGCCACTGACGGGCAGCCGCAGTGATGAAGTCGCCGAGCGCAAATTGTGGGAACGTCAACATCGGCCAATCCTCACTTTCGTTTTGCGGAGACAACTGCCGGGCCCGAATCCGTCGACGACGAAAACTCGGGTGCGCCGTCGAACAGCAACTCTTCGACGGCGCGGGGCTTGCCCTGTACGTACTCGAATCGCAGGCGATCATCCCCCCAAGAAACAGTGAGCAGCCCGTCCACTCGAACCACGGTTCCACCAAGCGTTCTCCACTGCGTTGCCACCGAATCCAAGTCCGGCTGCGACCACCGAACACCGATGAAATCGGGGCAGTCGCCCTTGGGATTGGTCGGTGTGTGGCCGTATCGCCGCGCCCAACCTTCGTCATCGACGTCTTTCCACGTCAATTGCACCATCACCCCGCCACCTTGATTCGGCAAGACGAAGGCCTCTTGGTAACGGGGGTCATCGAGGTACACCCCAACCGGTTTCACGCCGACCAGTTTCAGCTGTGCCACAACTTCTTCCACCGACTCCACGAGCACCGTCACGTGGTGGACGATCGATCCATGCCGTCTCAGGAAGTCATCGGTGCGAGCACGATCCGGACTCTGTGGATCGGGACCGACAACCTCCAGTTTCGTTCCCCGCGAGAAGGACACCTGGTCGATCGTGATGCCAGCCCGCCTGCCTGAGGCAACGCTCCCACCGCCGAACTGATGCAAGTAACGCTCGAGCGCAGGGGTGCGCTCGGGAACGGCAATGGCCACGTGATCGATGGTGGAAACAATCATGTCGTACCCCGAAATAGCGCAAGGCGCCGACGCCGTTGATTGTCCAACGACGCCGGCGCCTTTTCGCCCTACTGGATGGTTACTTCCAGCTCAGTTCTGACCACTGGACGAGGTTGTTGCCGGGGGCCCGGAATCCCGTGATGCCCTTCGACATACCCCACATCTTGATCTCGTTGTAGAGCGGCAGCATGCAGAAGCCGTCGGTAATACCGATCTTCTCCATGGCCTTGAAGTTCCTGTCGGCTCCGCCGTAGAACTTCGCTCCCAGCGCTTGCTTCTGCAAGGCGTCAAGACCGGGCATCGGGCAGTTCTTCGTGATCGACGTGGTCGTCAAGAAGCCCTGCGAGTACACGCTCGGGAATGGGAACACCGGGCTGATTCCGAAGAACACCAGACCCTCAAGTTTCTGAGTGACGAGGTCCACGGTCATCTTCTGGTAGTCCATCGGGTTCAAGTTCACCGTGAATCCACCCTCACGCAACTGAGCTGCGAGAGCCTGCACCACTGCTTCATCAGCAGGGGCACGTGCCGGGCCGTAGTTCAGCGTGATGGTTGGGGTCGTGAACTGTGCCGTCAAGGACTTGGCCTTCGCCAAGTTGCGCTTCGGGCAAGCCGGGAATTCCGGCTTGTTCAACAGCGGCAGGAGCAGCGAACAGTTCGGCACTCCACCCTTGTTCAACAACACATTCTTCGTGATGGGTTCGACGTCGATCGAACGCACGACTGCTTCACGCAAGCGAACGTCGGCCAACTGCGTCTTGTTACCCATCATGAACAGGGCGAGCTGCACACGGTCAGGCGCAGCGACGACGGTCGTCTTCTTGTTGCGAAGACCGGCGAAACGCTGGACCGAGATCGGGTGGGCAAAGTCGACAGCACCAGAGGCCAACAAGTTGGCTCGGGTGTCACCGTCGGTGGCGAAGGTGAACACGAGGTTCTTGATTACAGCCTTCTTGCCCCAGTAGTCCTCGTTGCGCTCGAGACGCAATTCGACACCCTTCGTCCAGCTTGCGAACTTGTACGGACCGCTACCAATCGGGTTGGCGCCGAAGCCGTCATGGCCAACCTGCGCGTAGTACGCGGGCGGAAGCGCGCGCACCGAGCTCAAGACGGACGGAATCGACAAGTCACCTTCCGAGAAGGTGGCTTCGAGCACGGTCTTGCTCACTGCTCGTGTGCTCACCAACTTCAGCAAGTACGCACGCATCGGGGCACCCACGGTGTCGCGATACGTCGTCATCGTGAAGCCCACGGCCGCCGCATTGAGTGGCTCGCCGTTGGTGAACTTCAGACCCGGACGAATCGTGAAGCGCCACACTCCCGGGGACGTTTGTGTCCACGTCTTGATGATGCCCTCGCGGGTCAACTGGAAGCTGTAGTCCTGCTGAATGAGCGGTTCGGAAATCGCTTCCCAAAAGTTGCCGAAACTGTTGGCCTGCTTGACCGGATTCATGTTCACCGGCTCGATGGCGTACACGATTCGCAGGGTGTCCTTCGACTTGGCGTCGACGGATGTTCCTGCGACGGTACTCGCCACCAGCAGACCGACCACTGGCGCCATGAGCCAGCGACGGATGCCTGATCTAACTCGCATTTCTTACCCCCCAATTGTCAGTTGAATGCTTGCAGATCACAATACCGACGGGTCGGTACGGAGTCAAAGCCGTATTTTTTGCCCTCTAGGAGTCGTCTTGGGGTTCAGACCAGCGATCCCACCGGTAAATCTCCGAGAGGGGACGACGGGCCCCCTTCTTGAAGTCGAGCCCTTTCGTGTACCCAATTGGCACCATCGTGATCGGGTTGCACTCTTCCGGGAGGTTCAGGATCTCCTTCAACTCCTCGGCCTTGTGCACGATCGCCGTGGCCATCACCGAGCCCAATCCCCGCGACCGCAGTGCCAATTGGTACGACCAAACGAAGGGAATGATCGATCCGTAGTAACCCGAGGCCGAGCCGCCGAGTGGTTTACGCGGAGGTGGCGCACTGCTGCACGCAATCATCAGCACGGGCACCTGTTCGAGGCGGTCCACCAGGTACTTCACTCCATCCAGGATCTTCGCCTGCCGTCGCTGGGCCTCGTCACCCGCGCGCACGGTGGGCGACAAACGGGTGACGGTTGCGGCCTCTCCTTTGGCCAGAGGAATCGCCACGGTCTCATCCCATACCTGGCGATACAAAGCGGCCACTCTCTCCTTTTGCGCGATGTCTCGAACCAGCACGAATCGCCAATACTCCTGGTTCGAGCCCACCGTGGCCTGTTGGGCCATCTCCAAACACTCCACCAACACGTCGTCTTCGACTTCACGATCGAAGTCCATGCGGAATCGCACCGTTCGGGTGGTCGTCAAGACCTCGTCAATGTCGGCGATGTACTTGGTCACCTGTTTTCCTCCGCGACCCAACGATTGTGAAAGACCACCTCATCTTGGGATCGCCTCGCCCCAGGCTTGAAGTCGAGTCCTTTGGTGTAGGCGACGGGAAGCAACGCCACCTGAGTCGCGCTTTCAGGAATACCGAGCAGCTCACCGATCTCGACTTCCGAGTGCAGATGCAGCGACGTGATGACCGAACCCAGTCCCCTACTCCGAAGTGCCAACTGGAAGGACCAAATTGCCGGGTACACCGACCCGTAGAGCGCCGACGTGGTCCCCGAACCCCCGCGATCGGCATTGGGTCGCGTTCCACAAGCGATCACCATCCACGGAGAGCGATGGATGTTTTCGGCCAGATACGTGGCTCCCTCGAGCATTCGCTTTGTTCGCTCATCCAAACCGCCGTCCTTCGTCACGCCGCCAAGGCGTCCCTTCACGATTTGATGCTCACCACCGGCCTCCAACAACGGGCCTCGGACGTACTTGTTAAAGTTGGCGAGGTAGTAAGCACCGATGGCCTGCTTCAGCTCCGAGTCGTCGATGACGAGGAAGCGCCAATCCTGTGCATTGCCACCCGTCGGCGCCTGCAAGGCGATCTCCATGCATTCGTCGATCACACCACGCGGGACGGGACGGTCAAAATCGAGACGCCGGCGCACCGACCGCGTGGTCGTGAGCACCGTGTCGAAGTCGGTGATGAGAGCGGTCATATCCCTCGCTCTCGACCTTTCCAGAACGGGTCGCGCAACTTCTTGCGGTACATCTTTCCGTTCGGATCCCGTGGAATCTCTTCGCGGAACGAAATGACACGAGGGCACTTGTACTTGGCGAGACTCGTCCGACAATGCTCCATCACCACTTCGAGGAGTTCCTCTGCCCGAGACTGTCCGTCCACGACCCCCTTCTCCCGGGCCACCACCGCGGCGTAGATCTCCTCGCCGTACTCGTCATGAGGAACCCCGAACACACACGCATCGGAAATGGCAGGGTGTTCGAGGAGCACGTTTTCGACCTCCGCGGGATAGATGTTGACGCCGCCAACGATCATCACTTCGCTCGTGCGACCGACGAGATAGAGGTACCCCTCTTCATCCACCCAGCCGATGTCACCCACCGTCATCAAGTCGCGAACGCGTGATTTTGCAGTCTTTTCAGGGTCGTGCAGGTACTCCACCTGATCGTCGCCCTGACGCATGAATACCCGCCCAACTTGCCCGGGCGGCAGTTCGTTCCCGTCATCGTCGAGGATCCGCAACTTGGTCACCGGCCCGGGCTTACCCACCGTTCCGGGGCGCTTCAACCAATCGTGGGAATTCACGAACGTCCCACCGACTTCCGTCGAGCCGTAGTACTCGAAGATGATCGGCCCCCACCATTCGATCATTTGTCGCTTGATTTCCGGCGAGCACGGTGCAGCACCATGGATTGCCCAACTCAGGGACGACACGTCGTACGAGTCACGAACCTCCTGGGGCAACTTCAGCAAACGCACGAATTGCGTCGGCACGACCACCGTCATATTGGCGCGATGCTTCTGCACGTGCTCGAGCATCGACTCGGGAGTCCAGTTGTCCATCAGCACGAGCGAAATGCCGAAGTGGAGTGCCAACGCCGAAATGTTGAGGCCGGCCGTGTGATACACGGGCGTCGTCATCAGCATGCATCCACCCTCGTCGGAGTTGATGCCATACATTCCGAGCACCCACTTGAGCGACGCCGATGCAGTATCGGCATCCACACCGGAGACCTTCCGACGGACACCTTTCGGTCTGCCGGTGGTACCTGACGTGTACTGCAACACCTGACCAGCCGGGCGTTGCATGGGAAGAGCAACGGGCATGGTCTCGGTCAGACTCGCCATGGAGATGAACCCCGGGGCATCCCCCAGCCCGATCCGGCGGTCCATCGGGATCCTTGCTTGATCAGCGGCTTGCGTTGCCTTGTCTGCAAAATCGGGGTGACACACCACGAGCAGCGAGTCGGAGTCCTCCAAGATGTACGCGATGTCGCTGACGAGAGCGTGGTAGTTGATCGGCGTGTAGTACAGACCGCTCTGCATGGCAGCGAGATAGGTGAGCAGGGTCTCGTTGCGGTTGCGGGCGAGCACCGCGATGGTGTCGCCCATCTTCAGCCCCAGCGAAGCGAAGAGATGGGAGATCTGGTTCACCTTGTCGAACATCTCGCCGAATGAGAGTGATAACCCAGTTGAATCGGTGATTCCCACCGTGTCTCGGCGCGTCGGAGCGATCCTCCAGAATCCGACATCATCGTTCGTCTCAACGCTCGTCACTTCATCCCTCCCTTTCTGAATGCTCGTATTTCGTCGTCCGAGGGCAGGCGGACCAATTCGATCATGTTTCCGTCCGGATCCTCCACGATGCACGCTTCGATCTCGCCGTACCCCTCCAGGATCGTCTTCTCGGGGGCGTTCCAGAACACCGCACCAACCGCTTCGAGTTGTCGGCAAACACGGGGGAAGGACTCTCTGTCGAGCGAAAACGACACCACCGTGTAACCCACTCGCCCAGCCCGACGAACGGGTGTCGGGTCGTCGATCGTCGTGTCCCACTGCACCAACTCGATCTGTCCAAGACGCGAATTGCCTTGCAAGAACACGGTGCGCGCTGTGGATCCACGAGGTAGGCGGAGGAGTCTCTCGAACGAGTCACCACCCACGTGTGTGTCGAGCGTCTTCTTGAGGCCGAGTCCCTCTACGTAGAAGTGCAGCGCGCGTTCCATGTCTGTAACACCGACCGTCAAATGGTGGATCTCGCCGGCACTCGCCCTGTCATTGCCCACGGAGCAACTCCGCAACGCGCGGACGAACTTCCTCGGCCACCAATCGGACGCTCTCTCGTGCCATCGACATGGGCATCCCGATCCAGAACGGTCGGTAGATGATCTGGTTGAAGCCGTACTTCGAGAGCGCGAAGATCTTCTGGGCCACGGTTTCCGGACCACCCACCACGAACATCTTCTCCCACAAGAAGTCGAATCGTGACTTCTGCCACTCCAATTGCTTGTAGTCAGAGTACGTGAAGTACTCGTCACGGATGTATGGAAGCGACTCTTGACGCGCCACGTCGTCGTCGGCTGCGCA
>JBJTFU010000039.1:0-2677 GCA_046093585.1 Ilumatobacteraceae bacterium
AGGGCGTCGTGTTGCTCCAGCAACGGATTAAGAACGAAGACATGGGCGCTCGCTGGCGTGGCGAGGGGACCAAGTCGATCGACGCGTCAGCCGAGGCGGAGAGGCGAGGTGAGCCCGTTGTCGTCCGCAACTGAGACCACCCACGTCGTGACCGACGTTGTTCGTGATGCGCTGCATGCCGAGATTCGCGCTGCGCTTGGAGACGCGGTCGAAGATTCATTGGTGAAGCCCGGCGACGACGTTTGGGTTCGGGTCAAAACGAGTGCATGGAAGACGTCCATGGTGACGCTTCGTGACGCTTTCGGATTTGACTACTTCTGCTTCTTGTCAGCAATCGACTGGATGCCGTCCCCATATGGTCGCGGCGAAGACGACCCGACCGAGCCAGCCCCTGAGCGCGACATGACGATTCGCCCTGGCTATGCCGGTGGATCTACCCGAATGCAAGTACTCGTTCGACTGGTGAATTCGCGAACGCACATGGGTGTGAACGTGAAGGCAGACGTAGCGGACACAGATTCACGGATCGACTCCATCGTGTCGGTCTACGCGGGCGCAAATTGGCACGAGCGCGAGGCACACGAAATGTTTGGCATCGGCTTCGACGGCCACCCCGACCTTCGCAACATGTACCTGCCGGTCGACTTCGAGGGTCACCCGTTGCGCAAGGACTTCCCATTGCTTGCCCGCATGGTCAAGCCGTGGCCGGGGATCGTTGACGTCGAGCCACTTCCTGGTGGCGACGAAGGTGGGGACGAGTCGTGACGCTAACCAACGATCCGGTGCAGGCAAAGCTCGGCGACCGCCAACAGTTGAGTTACATCGCCGCGCAGGCAGCCGACGCCCGACTCAACGTCGAACTTGAAACCGAGGGAATGACCCTCAACATCGGACCACAACACCCCGCGACACACGGAACGCTTCGCATCATCGCCCGTCTCGACGGTGAGCAAGTCGTCTGGGCCGAGCCATCGGCTGGCTATATGCACCGCGGATACGAGAAGTTGACCGAGGTGCGCACGTATCCGCAGGTCACGACGCTCATCAATCGAATCGACTGGCTCGGGAGTTTCGCCAACGAGGTGCCGTTCATCTTGGCGGCCGAGAAGCTGATGGGTGTCGAGGCACCACCGCGTGCACAGTGGATTCGAACTATTCTTTTTGAGTTGTCGCGCATCGCCAACGTGTCGCTCTTCCTTGGTGACCTCGGTGTGCAGCTCGGTGCAATCACGCCAGTCTTCCTCGCGTTCCGCGATCGTGAATACGTCCTCAACCTGATCGAGTCAGCGACTGGTGGACGATTCCACCCGAACTTTGACCGCATTGGTGGTCTGAAGGACGATTTGCCCGCCGGCTGGGTTGACGAGACCAAGGTCGTCATGAAGAAGTTGCGCAACTTCTGTGATGAGATCGAGTCGTTGTTGTTCGGCCACGAAATCTTCCAGTCCCGCACCCGAGGCATCGGTATCATCCCGAAGGACGTCGCGTTGTCTTACGGACTCTCGGGTGCGAACTTGCGTGCGAGTGGAGTCGACTGGGACTTGCGTCGTGACCAAGAGAGCCCACTTGCGTGGAACAAGGTGGACTGGAAGGTGTGGACCCATCCGGACGGTGACAGTTTCGCCAGATGCTGGGTCCGATTGCAGGAGACTCGCGAGGCGACGCTGATCGTCGACCGACTGCTGGACAACATTCCCGCAGGTCCCGTGATGGCAAAGGTTCCCAAGATCATCAAGGTTCCGGAAGGTGAGGCGTGGGTCTCGACCGAGAATCCGCTGGGTGAGATGGGGTATTACGTCGTGTCTCGTGGCGACCTCGGTCCATTCCGCGTGAAGATCCGCTCGGCCAGCTTCTCCAACATCTCGATCACGCCGTGGTTGCTGCGTGGCGTCTACGTGCCGGACATCATCACGATCCTCGCGTCGCTGTACTTCATCCTCGGAGATATCGACCGATGATCTCTGCGTTGCTTGCAGTCGAGATCCCGTACTGGGGTCAGTCGCTCCTGCGCGTCCTGGGCGGCCTCGTCGCGGTGCTCCTGCCGGCGGGAACGATCGTGTATCTGTTCCTGTTCAAGATGATGTCGTTCATGCAGAGCCGTCTCGGACCGATGGAGGCTGGTCCGTATGGCTCGTTGCAACTCGTGGCCGAGGTGGGCAAGTGGCTGCAAAAGGAAGACATCCAGCCTGACAATGCGGACAAGCCAATCTTCAAGATGGCGCCAGTTGTCGTCTTGATGAGCACGTTCCTCCTCGTCGCCGTCGTGCCATTCGGGCCGGATGCGTGGTTCACGAATTTCGAGACCGGCGTGTTCTACGCCCTTGCCGTGTCGTCGATCTCGGTTCTTGGCATCCTCATGGCCGGCTGGTCGAGTGCAAACAAGTACTCCTTGCTCGGTGGTCTTCGTGCGGCGGGACAGCTGATTGCCTATGAGCTGCCGATGGTGCTTGCCGTCATCGGTGTCGTGATCCAGGCAGGAACGATGAATCTGCAGCAAATCGTCGTCGCCCAGAACGCTGGATCGATCTTCGGATTCGACGGTCTCGGCAACCCGTACGTCCTGACACAGTTCGTCGGCTTCGTCGTGTTCATGATCGCGATCCAGGCTGAGTTGACTCAGGCGCCATTCGACATGCCGATCGCCGAGTCGGAACTCGTCAGCGGATACATGACCGAG
>JBJTFU010000040.1:0-2852 GCA_046093585.1 Ilumatobacteraceae bacterium
CTACATCGTCAACGATGCGCAGGCCAAGGTGCTGATCGTCGGTCCCGAATTCGTTCCGGTGCTCGATGCCGTTCTTGTCGAGGAATGCGACGCGGTCCTGACTCCCCACTCCTGCCGCCTGCAAGGCCTGGGCCATCTGACAGGAGCGTTGGTACAACTCGGACCACGACTGGTGGCGATCCCCGAGGATCAGAGCGGTCTTGTCAGCGAGAGCGGGACCGTGCGTACGGACGATTCCGGCGATGGTGTTGATTGAGTTCCCCATGGACAAAAACTACCCAGCCTCCTGTGACGCTGCCAAGGCGGGCACCCACATTTCGGGGTCCTTCCGGGCCACCCCCATCGGCTCTAATGGACATCGATGGATGGCCGCCTGACGAGTTCCGACGGGGTGGCCCTCTCGTACCATTCATATCCTTCGTCGGCGACCCCGGATACCGACACCGTCCGGCCCTCGTTCCTCTTCTCCCACGCCAACGGCTTCCACGGGCGGTGCTTCGACCCAGCGGCCGCACTTCTCGCCCCTCGACCTTGCTTCACCTTCGACTACCGCGGGCATGGCGACTCCACCATTCCGCCCGACTGGCAGGTGCGGTGGGCGGCGTATGGCGACGACGCCGTCGTCGCGGCGCAAGCAGCCGCCACGCACGGACCGGTCGTCGGAGCGGGACACTCGATGGGCGCGGCCGGCTTGATCATGGCGGCCCTGCGCGAACCCTCCCTGTTTGCGGCACTCGTGCTGTACGAGCCGATCGTGTTTCCCGCCAGTTATCGCCATCATGGCACCAACCCGATGGCAGCCGCGGCACGAAGGCGGCGCAGCACCTTCGACTCTTTCGATGACGCGTTCGCCAACTACGCCTCCAAGCCACCCCTCAACTCGTTCCACCAGGACTGCTTGCGCGCCTACGTCGATCACGGCTTTCGTGCCACGCCGGATGGTCGCATCGAACTGAAGTGCTCGCCCGAGCTCGAGGCACGCAACTTCGAGTCGGGCAACATCCACGACACGTGGGATCAGCTCGGTCGACTCACCGTGCCCACCTGGCTCGTCAGTGGCCGCATCGGCGACGTTCCACCGGCCTCCCTCGTTCCCTCGATCGCCACGACCATCGCCGAGACCTCCGTCATCACTCCCACCGTGGTCGAGTGGAAGGATCGCGGACACTTCGGGCCACTCGAAGACCCGGCCCGGTTCGCTGCCCTCTTGATCGAAGTCGGCGAGGCCGTTCGATGAGCGCATTCGACGTTCCCACCTCGCTCTCGCCGTCACGCGCGAGTTCGTTTCAGGATTGTCCGCTGCAGTTCCGCTTCGCCTCGATCCAGGGGCTCCCGCAGCCGCCCGGGTTCCATGCCGTCAAGGGCAACGTCGTGCACCGTGCACTCGAGATGCTCCTCCGCCTGTCCGCACCCGATCGCACACGCGAGGCCGCGCGCGAGGCCATGGCGACGTCCCGCAACGAATACGAACCGAAGTACGACTTCGTGGGGCTCGAGCTCGACGACGCGGCAGCGCGTGAGTTCTGGACCGACTGCGCACGCTTGGTGGACGCATACTTCGATCTGGAAGACCCCACGACCCTCGACGACGTCGAACTGGAGTTGTGGGTCGAGGCGCCGCTCGGCACGTTCAACGTGCGCGGATATATCGACCGGCTGGAGCGCGCACCCGACGGCGGGCTCGTGATCACCGATTACAAGACGGGTCGCGCACCTCGGGAGAGCGACGTCGGCAACAAGATGCGCCAACTGGAGATGTACGCCTACATGCTGCGCGCGCTCCGCGGTGAACTCCCGTCGCGGATGAGGCTGATGTACCTCAAGGACAAGGTGGTGCTCGAACGACGGCCCACCGAATCGTCGATGGAGTTCCTCAAAAAGCGAACGATCGCCCTGTTCGGAGCAATCGAACGCGCCTGCACCAGTGGAACCTTCCCGCCCAAGCGCAGCGGGCTGTGTAACTTCTGCAACTTCAAACAGTGGTGCCCCGAGTTCGGCGGCGATCCGGAGTTGGCCGCAGTCGAAGCGCCACTGAAGTACCCTCGCCTCGCCGATTCATGAGCGACCGCATCCCCTTCTCCCGTTTCGACGACAAGTTCGATTCCCTGCTCGAACCGTGGCGCAGCAAGCGTTCGATCGTCGTCATCTTCTCCGTCGCCACGGCGCTGGGTGACTTCGGCCTCCTCTGGCACATCATCGGCTTCGTTCGTTCGATCGGCAGCATGGAACGGCTGCACCAGGCACTGTTGTTCTCCGCGATGATCGGCGTCGAGAGCCTGATCCTCAACCAGGGAATCAAGCGACTGTTCCGCCGGACCCGCCCCACCGAGCGCGGCGACGACCGCTTCACGCTGCGCAAGCCACGCACCTCGAGCTTCCCGAGCGGTCACTCGTCGTCGGCGTTCTTTTCCGCACTTGTCCTCACGGCGATCACCACGTGGCCGTGGTGGGTGCTGTTCTACGCGTTTGCGGTGACGATCGCGACGAGCCGGGTGGGTGTGCGCATCCATCACGCCAGCGACGTGATCGGCGGTGTGATCGCCGGCACCATCATGGGAATCCCCGGTTTTTTCGCCATGCAATGGTTCGTCGGCTGACCTCGTCGACGAACCAGGGGAATAATTACCGCAACGCATTGGTTGCAACCGTCATGCTGCGATTCGCCGTCACCTACGACTACCGCTGCCCCTACGGCCGAATCGTGCACGACCATCTGTATTGGGGCCTGCGCGGTGGGGCCGACTGGGCCGTGCACTTCGTTCCGTTTTGCCTCGGTCAGAAGCACGTCGAGCCGGGAGAGCCCGACATGTGGGAGCGGCCCGACCAGGATTCGGGCCTGCTCGCACTCCAGT
>JBJTFU010000041.1:0-4495 GCA_046093585.1 Ilumatobacteraceae bacterium
ACAAACGCTGACGAGAGAAACGCCCGATAGCCTTCCCCGACGGAAGGGTGCCAGAGCGGACGAATGGAACGGTCTCGAAAACCGTCAGGGGTGCAAGCCTCTCGGGGGTTCAAATCCCCCCCCTTCCGCCACACGGCCTCCTAGTGTCGGTGCGCGAGTCGGTAGCGAATCGTGTGTCGCAGGATCTGGAGCCCGTACTTCACGCTGTTGACGTGTGAGATCTCTTCGCCGTAGAAGGTCGGGATCTCGATCTCTCTGATGCGCTGACCTGAGGCGATCATCTGCAGGATGATCTGGGTGTCGAAGTCGAACTCGTCCGAGTTGTGGTCCAGGTCGATGGAGGCGAGCGCCGACACACGGTATGCGCGATATCCGGAATGCCATTCGGACAGGTTCGTTCCGACCAGCCAGTTTTGGACGGTCGTCAAGAAGATGTTCCCGACATATTTATAGAGGGGCATGCCGCCCTCGCGTGCCTGCGACCGATTCAGCATCCGCGAGCCGAACACCACGTCAGCGCTGCCGTCGATGATCGGTGCCGCCATTCGCGGAAGTTCTTCCGGCGCATATTGGCCGTCGCCGTGGAGCAAGATGACGACGTCGATCCCGTGTTCGATCGCCCATCGATAGCCAAACTTCTGATTCCCCCCATATCCGCGATTGATGGGGTGGGTGACGACGGTGATCGGGAGTCGGGACTGCACCATGTAGTTGGTCACGACCGCGGTTGTTGCATCGGTGCTGGCGTCGTCACACACCAAGACCGTCGAGATCTCGGGAATCAGCGATTCAGGAATCCGATCGAGGACGGTCTCGAGGGTGTCCTGGGCGTTGTAGGCAACGACGAGGACGGCAATCGTAGGCTTGCCCATCAGTCCCACGCCAGATTGATGTCTTCGGAACATGCTCCGACGTCGTAGACGGTGCCGGTTGGATCCTCGTACAGCACTTGTGCAGTTGTTGGACGATTGTCCTGAACTTGGAAGTCGTTGTAGTACACCGCGTACCGACGCGTGCAGTCTCCTGGCCATGGTGTACCGACCTGCCACGGTGTGAAAATCGGCCAGGTGTCGGCGCTGAGGAACAACATCTGCGGCGCGTTGCTGTAGAGAGCGCTGTCGTCTCCGAGGGATCGGACATAGACGTGGAGATCGAGGTTTCGATTTACCGCGTTCGACAGATGGCGTTGGTCTTCCCCAAACCGACTTGCATCGCGAAGCGTGACGAAGGAATGGATAGCGGTAAGAGCGATACTGGCCACAAGTACTCCACGTGCGATTGATCGTCGAGAGGCAACAATTCTTTCGACCGTCAATGAGGTGATCACCACCAGAGCGGGTAGCAACGGCATCATCATTCGAGTGTCGAGACGACCGATTTCAAGGTGGACGAATCGATAGGCAGAAAATGCCGTGTACGCGATGACGAGCCCGATACTTGCGAGAACTACGATTTGTCGGTCTGATGGTGCAAGTTGATGCAGCCGTGCGTCGTGGGACGCGAACGCGATCGATGCCAACAGGACTCCGGCCACGACAACTGCAGCAACTTGAGCCGCAATGGGATAATCGGTGACTCGCTCGTAGATGACTGAATCGAATGGTTGTCCGGTGAGGAAGGACCCGTAGGTGCCGAATGCATGCGTCGTGGTTTCCCAAAACGTTCCACCACCCGCCTGGCGGGCGCCTGTGAGGGTGCCGTCAATGCGACGATTGCGCATCAACCACCACACCATCGGAATGATCGATGTGCCGAGAGTGATGGCATGGAGACCAACGGCTTTTGCCCAACGTGATGTCCGTTTGTCGACGAGGATGCCGATGACGACAAGTGGGGCGATGAACACTGGACCGACAAACCGAAGGAAGAAGAGGGCGACATATAGGCAGCCCAGAACGATGAATCGAGTTCGACCGGTGTGCCAGATCACGACGACGAATGCAACCATCATGACCGCGACATAGGGTGGTTCACTCCAGGCCATCGAGGTTTGCCACAGCATCGTCGGGGTCAGAGCAATGAACGACGCGGCAAGAACGGCGGTCGTCACGAATGCGCACCGTTTGACGACGACGTAGACGCATCCGGTGGTAACGATCGCTGAGGCGACGTTGATGACGAGCAGTGTGATGTTCGTCGGTGCGTTGAGCAACTCGCCAAGGCTGATGAGAAACGGGTATCCCGGAGGTCGCACCGTCATCGGAGCACCTGACACGTCAAGCGAACCTTTGAACTCGGCCAGGCTCCGCCCGGCGGCCACATAGTCGGTCGAATCCCAGCTCCAACTGACGCCAGATCGATTGGCGAGGACGACAACGAGGCCGGAAATGACGATGGCGAGCACCCCGAACAGGTTTTCTCGTCGTGCATATTCGCCTATCGACATTCCTCGAGATTACTTCCGTCGCTCAACGGGGGTTCGGTGGCGTTGTTGTTGATGTTTGCACCTGACAGCCTGTAGTCGTGCTGCAAGTACAAGGTCTTACCGTCGAAGTCGGAGGTAAGACCGTCGTCGACGATGCATCCTTCGTCGTTGCCGCACGCGACAAGATCGGCATCGTCGGGCGAAACGGCGCCGGAAAGACGAGCCTGTTCAAGGTTCTGGGTGGGGCCGAAGAGCCGACGACGGGCTCGATCGTGCGTAAGGGCAACTTCGGATACCTCCCACAGGATCCAAAGATCCCCGGTTCGCGTGAGACGTTGAGCGCCATTTCACACGTGTTGTCGGGTCGCCAGATCGACGAACAGTTGACGAGAATCGAAAAGTTGCGCATCCAGATGGAGGAGTCGTCGACGGCGGCCAACATCGCCAAGTTCTCCAAGGCAGAGGACGAGTTCGCCATGAAGGGTGGATACGCGGCCGAGAGTGAGGCCCGCGCGATTGCAGCCGGGCTTGGATTGAAGGCCGACCGACTGGCCCTTCCTTTGCACGTGCTATCCGGTGGCGAGCGTCGACGGGTGGAGCTTGCCCGCATTCTCTTTGCCGGGAGCGACACGCTGCTCCTCGACGAACCAACGAACCACCTCGACGTGGACGCAAAGACGTGGCTGCTCGAGTTCTTGCGAAACTTTCGAGGCGGGCTGCTCGTGATCAGCCACGATCTCGAGTTGTTGGACGAGGCAATCACGAGGGTGCTGCACCTGGACCGCCCGATGGAGGATTCGATCGGACGCATCGTGGAGTATCGCGGCACCTACAGCCAGTACAAGACGGCGCGTGCGGCGGACGAGGCTCGACTCGCGAAGAAGGCCGCGCTTCAGTCGAAGGAGATTGCCCGTCTGCAGACGGTCGTCGACAGGTTCGGTGCAAAGGCAACGAAGGCGGCGATGGCGCACAGCATCGAAAAGCGCATCGCTCGACTCGAAGAGACTCGGGTCGAAGTGTCCGAGGGCGATCGCGTGCTCACGGTGCGGTTCCCTGATCCTCCGCACGCGGGCGCGACGGTGCTCACCACCCGTGGATTGTCGAAGACCTTCAGTGGCCCGGCAATTTTCGATGAAGTCTCGTTCGACCTCGGCCGAGGTGAGCGACTGCTCGTGCTGGGTTTGAACGGTGCTGGCAAGACGACGCTGCTGCGCATCCTTGCCGGGGAGATCGTGGCCGATTCAGGCGAGGTCGAGTTCGGCTACCAGGTCAACGCCGGGTACTACGCGCAGGAACACGACAACCTCGACCCGGACGCGTCCCTCATCGACCACATGCGCCGGATGGCTCCGGTGTCGCTCGGGCTTACCGAGACCCAGTTGCGAGGAATGCTCGGGATGTTCGGGCTCTCGGGATCGAAGGTGTTCCAAGAGTCTCGCACGTTGTCGGGTGGAGAAAAGACGAAGCTTGCCCTCGCGATGTTGATGGTCGGTCGCAACAACCTGCTGCTGTTGGACGAGCCGACGAACAACCTCGACCCATCCAGTCGCGAGGCCGTCGCCGACGCACTGGCCAAGTGGCAAGGGGCGATCGTGCTCGTCAGTCACGACACGGAGTTCGTGGAGCAGCTGGCCCCGACCAAGGTGTTGCTGATGCCCGATGGCCAAGTCGACTACTTCAGCGCGGAGTGGCTCGATCTGGTGAGCCTCGCCTAGCAATTACAGTTCTGTCGTGCGTCCCATTCTCGTCACCGGTGTCGCGGGCTTCATCGGCTCGCACGTCGCGCGCCGATTGGTCGCGCAGGGACACGAGGTCGTCGGCGTCGATGACCTTTCGATGGGGTATCGCTCGAACGTTCCGACCGAGATCGACTTCGTCGAAGGCGACCTGAGCACACCTGCGACCTACGACGCGTTGCCCAAGCAGGTCGACCACGTCTTGCACCTCGCCGGGCAAAGCTCGGGAGAGATCAGCTTCGATGATCCCGTTGCGGACCTCGAGAAGAACACGGTCTCCACGTTGCGACTCGTCGACTACGTGCATCGGTCGCAGGCGTCGAAGATCGTCTATGCAAGTTCGATGTCGGTGTATGGGGACGTTCCAGATGCGCCGATTGCCGAAGATCATCTC
>JBJTFU010000042.1:0-8035 GCA_046093585.1 Ilumatobacteraceae bacterium
TCCCGGCGGTGACCAGCTCTTCTTCGACGTGAGTTTTCGGGTGACGGCTGGTGAACATGCCGCCATCGTGGGTGCGAACGGCGTCGGCAAGAGCACGATCTTGCGCATCCTCTCTGGTGCGATCGAGGCCGATGCAGGCGAGTTCGCCATTGGCGGAACAATGCTCTACATGACCCAAGACGTGGGCATGTCTCGACCGCACGACACGATCCGCGAGATGCTGATCGAAGTGGCTCCTACCGCGCTGCGCGATGCTGGACGCGCGCTGATTGCGGCAGAGAAGGCGATGGCAAGCGGGGAGGACGACGGCATCGGGTATGCCAACGCACTTTCCAACTGGGGTGATTTGGGCGGGTACGAACTCGAAGCCCAATGGCAGGCCTCGGCACAGCGAAGTGTGAAGACACCGATCGACGACGTGTCCACACGGTTGGTGTCGGAGTTGTCGGGAGGCGAGCGAAAGCGCCTCGTGCTCGACCTTCTGTTGACTTCGGGTGCTGACGTCTTGTTGCTGGATGAGCCGGACAACTATCTCGACATTCCCACTCGTCAGTGGCTCGAGGAAGAACTGCGTAAGTGCAAGTCGACGATACTGATGGTCAGCCACGATCGCACGTTGCTCGAGCGCTGCTCTACCAAGGTGATTGCCATCGAAGGCACAGGGTGTTGGGTGCATGGGGGGTCATTTGCCACCTTCCCCGAGGCGAGGGAGAAGCGACAGGAACTACTGGGAGATCGCTTGAAGCGGTGGAACGATGAAGAGCGGCGACTCTTTCATCACATGAAGATCATGAAGCAGCGCGCGGCCCAGAACTTCAAGAACGCCACCAAAGCCAACGCTGCCGAAACCAGGTGGGAGAAGTTCGTTGCGGCAGGGCCACCGCCACCGCCTGTGCCCGATCAGCAGATCTATGTTCGCCTGGGCGGAGCAGATTCCGCTCGGCGAGTGGCGCGCCTCGAAAACGTGTCGGTGAATGATCTCTTTTGGCCGTTCAGCGACGACGTGATGTTTGGCGAACGCGTGGGTTTGATTGGCCCGAATGGCACCGGGAAGACCCACTTGCTGAAGGTGCTCTCCGGCGAACTGCAGCCCACGAGCGGCACGGTGTCGTTCGGTCCACGCACGTCGGTGGGTGTGTTCACGCAAGTCAACGACCGACCGGACTTCCTCGGGCGAGAGTGCATCGACATCGTGTACGACCGCATCTCGGATGAAGAGAGGGCGATGAAGACCCTGGCCCGATACGGGTTGCGCAACAATGCGCGGCAGAAGTTCGAGACATTGTCGGGCGGTCAGAAGGCGCGGCTCGAGATCCTGCGTTTGGAGATCGAAGGTCACAACGTCTTGCTGCTCGACGAACCCACGGACAACCTCGACATCGAGTCATCAGAGTCGCTGGAAAAGGCGCTCGATGGCTTCGAGGGAACCGTGGTGGCGGTGAGCCACGACCGCACCTTCCTCGCCCAGTTCGACCGGTTCATCATGATCACCGACGATGGGGAGGTCTACGGGCTTCCCGACTTCGAGATTGCGTTGGCTGGATTGCAGAAACCGAAGAACCTGGCCACGCTCAAGTTGGCAAAGCCGCTGCACCAGATTGCTTGATTGGTGGGATTTCCCCTGGTCTGGGATGTCTATTAGGTATTCCTAACAACCTGAGTTAGGCTTGCCTTATGAACACAGCACAGCACCGCCGCCGCATGTTCGGCGTCTTCGTTGCCGTCTTTGCACTGGTGGCCACGCTCGCGGCTTGCGGATCCGACGACGATGCAGGTCGATCCGGCGATGTCCGCCGCGTCACCGTGTACACCGGTCGGCACTACGGCATCGAGCCGGTGTTCGACGAGTTCACCGCCGAGACTGGCATCGAGGTGCGGTTCACTACTGGTTCCGATCCCGAACTACGGGCACGTTTGGAAGCGGAGGGCGCCAACACGCCGGCCGACCTGATCATGACGGCCGATGCAGCGAACATCGCGCTCGCCGCCGAAGCGGGTTTGCTCGCTCCAGTGGACGACGAGTCGATCCTGAACGCGATCCCAGAGGAGCTGCGTGCGACCGACAACACCTGGTTTGCGCTCAGCCGCCGCCTTCGAGTGATCATGACGTCGTCTGAGCGTGTCACCGACGCCCCATCCACCTATGCCGAGGTGGGCGACCCGAAGTGGAAGGGCAAGTTGTGCCTGCGCCCGAGCACTCATCCCTACACCCAGTCGCTCGTCGCCGGTTTGATCAACAATCTGGGAGCGGATGAAGCACGGGTCATCGTCGATTCGTGGGTGGCCAACGAGCCGTTGTACATCAATTCAGATACCGACATGTTGAAGGCGATCCAAGCGGGGGATTGCGATGTTGCTCTCGCCAATAGTTACTACCTCGGTCGGCTCCTCGCGGAGGATCCCGACTTTCCGGTCGATCTGACATGGCCCGACCAGGCCACGTTCGGCGCACACCTGAACATCAGTGCTGCGGCGGTCACTGCCAATGCGCCGAACAAGGACGAGGCGATCGCCTTGCTCAAGTGGCTCGCGACCAATGGTCAGAAATCCTTCAGCGACACCAACAACGAGTTCCCTGCCGACCCGAACGTGCAGCCGAACTCGATCATCGCTGGCTTCGGCACATACAAGGCCGACACCAAGTCGGTGCGCGAACTCGGCCGCCTCAACCCTGCTGCTGTCGAGTTGTTGTCCGCAGCTGGTTACGAATAGTCGACTGAGGCGCGTTGACGGTCTTGGTTGAACGACGACTGGGCCCCGTGCTCGGCTGGGCGACGATCCTCGGGATCGTCGCGCTCGTCGCATCTCCGATGGTGGTGTTGGCGTGGTCGTTGCTCGATCCATCTACGGACGTGTGGGCCGAACTTTGGCGCACGCGTCTGCCGGGAATGATCCTCCAAACGGCGGTGCTCCTGGTATCCGTGGTGGTCGGCGCGATCGTTGTGGGAACGGGTTTGGCCTGGCTGGTGAGCGCAGTCGAGTTTCCTGGTCGCCGCGTGCTCGGTTGGTTGTTGGTGCTTCCGCTGGCCATTCCGGGGTACGTGGGCGGCTTCGTCTGGCTGGACACGATCGCCGATGTGCTCGGCGCCCGCTCGGCGCGCTCACTGTGGCTGTGTGCACTGGTGCTCGTCTTGTCGTTGTACCCGTACGTCTACTTGTTCGCTCGCGCTGCGTTCGTCGATCAAGGGGCGGACACCCTCGCTGCCGCACGAAGTCTCGGGGCTGGTCAAGGTGGTGTGTTCTTCCGCGTCGCATTGCCGGCCGCCCGACCAGCGATCGCTGCCGGAGCAGCGTTGGTGGCCATGGAGACGCTGACCGACATCGGAACGGTGCGTCTATTCAACGTGAGCACGCTGGCCGACGGTGTCATGCGTGTGTGGTTCGGCACGGGTGACTTGAACGCGGCGACCGAACTGGCGAGCGCACTGACGGGTGCAGCGATCCTGCTCATCGCCGTCGAGCGCTTGCTGCGACGCGGCGGACGACGGTCTCGCGGTGGGTCGGAGGCAGCGATGGCCCCCCGCAGATTGTCTCGTTTCGGCACCAACGCAGTCCTCGGTGTGACGACACTCACCGTGGTGGTGGCAGTCGGCGTGCCGCTCGTTCGACTACTCGTTTGGTCGAATGAGTCGATCCGCGCGGGCACCGCAGTGACCGTGGCTGGCGGGGTGATGCATCACGTCGGTAACACCTTGTTGTTGGCGGGGAGTGCAGCCATAGTGAGCATCGTGATCGGCACGGTGCTCGCGCTCACCGTCGCGCATCGGGGCGGTGTCGCACGTCTCGTCGGTCGAATCTCGACGGTCGGTTATGCGATGCCCGGACCGGTCGTCGCCGTGGGGGCCGTTGCACTGCTCGCTGCCCTCGATCGGCGTGACTGGTTGCCCGAGAACTTCTTCCTCGTCGGGTCGGTGTTGGGCCTCGTGTTTGCGCTCGTCGTGCGATTCTTGGCCGTTGGGTATCAGGGAGTGGAGGCCAGTCTCGACAAGGTCCCCGACACGGCAGTGGAAAGTGCTCGCGTGCTCGGCGCAGGAGCGATGCGTACCGCGCTGAGCGTGGAACTTCCGGCCGCCCGCTTCGGAGTGTTGGCGGCACTCGCCCTGTTGTGCGTGGACATGGTCAAGGAACTGCCGATCACGCTGCTCCTTCGACCGTTCGGAGTGGACACGCTGTCGGTGTGGGTGTGGCAAGCCACCTCGGAAAGTCTCTGGTCACAAGCAGCCGTACCCTCATTGGTGATGGTCGTGGTCGGAATGATCGCAGTTGGGGCGTTGCTCGTGGCGTTGGAGCGGGGCGCGGAGTTGGTGTCATGACATTCGCCGTCGAAGTGAAGGGGCTGTGCGCGCGCCTCGGTGGACGTGACGTGCTCGCTGGCGTCGACCTCGCCGTTTCTCCGGGCGAACTCGTGACGCTCGTTGGTCCGAGTGGGTGCGGCAAGTCCACATTGCTCCGCACCATCGCCGGACTTCGAGCCGCTGATGGGGGGACGGTCCACTTGGCGGGAGCCGATGTCACCGCCACTTCGGCCGAGAAGCGGCGAGTCGGGCTCGTGTTCCAAGACAACGCCTTGTTCGGACACTTACGCGTGGAGGCAAACGTCGCGTTCGGGCTTCGTGACTTGCCCAAGTCGGAGCGACGCGCGAGGGTCGCCGAAGTGCTCGATCTCGTCAAACTCGGGCACCTTGCTCGTCGTTACCCGCACCAACGCTCCGGGGGTGAACAGCAGCGTGTTGCCGTGGCACGGGCACTTGCACCGAAGCCGTCGGTCGTGTTGCTTGACGAACCATTTGGATCACTGGACGAGGTACTGCGCGAGGAACTGGGGTGGGAGGTACGCAACATCCTCGCCAAGCAAGGAACTGCGGCGATCTTGGTGACACACGATCGACATGAGGCGATCACGCTCGGCGACAGGGTGGCGGTTATGGGCGACGGGAGGATTCTCCAATGCGCGTCACCGCGAGAGGTGTACGAGCGACCCATCAATCGGTTCGTCGCCGACTTCTTGGCCGCAGCGTCGTACCTTCGCGGCGAGTCGGGGAGTGAGACCCTCGTGCGTCCCCATCAACTCCGTGCTGTTGCTGGAGGTCCGCACACGGTGATGCGCGTCGAGTTCCTCGGTGCGACGAGTCGCTACACGATCAAGGCAAGTGACGGTTCGACGCTGGTTGCCGACGTCGGACCCACCGAAACCCTCGCCGTCGGCGATTCCTGCAGCGTGGAGATGTTGAAGGGGTAGCGCCCCTTAGATCTCCGAGATTCTTTCGCGCACCATCGCTTGCATGAGCGTGGCGTTCACTTTCCAATCGAGCGGAATTCGTACGGTGTGCTTGCTTACTTCGAGGGCCTCCAAACGCGGCGCCAACGTTTCGAGTACCTGCTTGCTGTGGGCGTTGATCAAGAGATGATTCTTGGAGGCTGACAAGCCGAACACATAGTGGTCGCCGTGTTTCAGCATCGGCTGATTCCATGCGATCACCATCTCGAGCTTCGGGTACTTGGTGCGAATGGCAGTGAAGATCGCCTTGGCCAACTTTGCCTTGTTCGGCTCCAGCGTCTTGAAGTACGCCGATGGATCGTCATGGCGCTTGGAGGACTTCGAACCACGGTGGTACATGACCACGGCGTTGGCGTGAGCCTGACTGAATTCGTGGCGGTCACGGAGGAGGGAGATCTGTTCGGCGTATTTGGCATCGCCAAGATCCCTCAGTACCTTGAACCAATGGGCGATGGGTTTCCCATGCTTCTTCTCTATTGCCGGGAAGAACTTGCTGCGATCACCGGTCGCCGAGGCCATTGCTATCTCCGATTCAGCAATTGCCGCTGAGCGGTACACCGTTCGAGCACTTGGCATAGGCGAGTGCGCTGGTGATGTCGGCTTCGTTGGCCCATGAAACGGCGACGGTCATCGGTGCACCGCCCGAGTAATCGGCTACAGAAACGATGATCGCGACACCACTTCCCATGTCCTGCACGTCGAGGATCTTCGCCCGCATGCTCGACGAGTCGGGGCCGTCGAGTGACACCTTGAAGCGCACCCAGCCTTCAGGTTTCTCGTCTACGACAATCGTCATCTCACCGCTTCCGCCACCGGCGCCCACACTGAGGATCTTGATCGGTTCGAGACCCTCCGTTTCCTCTTCGAGCGTCGTGGACGTTTCTGGCGGTGATGTCGACTCGGTCGTCGTGGGTTCGGTGGCCATCGAAGTTTCCGGTGCCAGCGTGGCCTCCACGTCAGACGATTCGCCACCCGAGCATGACGCGAGGACGAAGGTCGCCGTTGCGATCATGGAAAAAACGGACTTGTGCATTCGGCGATAATACCGCCTTGCCTACAGTGGGATTCTCTATGGCGCATCTGACGGGAACGTACGTGCCGAGCACGTCGGCATGGGTGCGCGATCAGGTGGAGCAGTACGAGCGAACCGGTGGGCGAGAGGGTGGCACGCTCCTCGACACCGGTATTCCGGTGATCATCGTCGCGATGCGCGGTGCGAAGTCTGGATCGGTACGCAAGATCGCACTGATGCGTGTCGAGCACGCAGGTTCGTACCTGCTGGTGGCCTCCAAAGGTGGTGCTGACACCAATCCCGATTGGTACGCCAATCTCCTTGCCAACCCACGCGAGGTGACCGTGCAAGATGGCCCCGAGCCGCAATGGGTGTCGGTTCGGGAGATTGATGGTGTCGAGTACGACGAGTGGTGGCAACGGGCAGTTGAGATCTTTCCGCAGTACGCGACTTACCGTGAGAAGACATCCCGACGGATTCCCTTACTCCTCGCCGTTCCCCTCGTCTAGGCGGTTCTTGCCGTAGTGGTGTGAGAGCTTGCCGAGTCCGTACAACACAAAGACGGCGAGGATGGTGCTTACCATTGGGGGCGGATCAGCGTGGACACTCCGTTCAGTGGCAAAGGCTCAGCCAGGGAGAGTTCCTCTTGCATGGGGGATTGCGGACGCGAGGGTCCCTACTGCAGAGTCCGTTGTGTCGCCCACATGGCAACAGTCGGGAAATCCAGCACGCTGGGTTTTCGGCGGTTCTGCGTTCGGGTGAGCGATTTGCCAAGTGTTCACCCATTCTTTCCACCTTCGTCGGTCATCGGAAGGCTTTTCTTCATAGTGCTGACCTACCTTCCCCTCATCCAAGGAGGATCACAGTGGAAGAATTCAGTAATCATTCGGACAACGAGACGTTCGAGAATATTCTCAACGCTCAAATCTCTCGTCGCCAAATTTTGATTGGTGGCGTTGCTACGGCGGCTCTCACCTTTGTTGGTGCTTCGTCCGCAAGCGCTCAGCCAACCCGCTCAAGTTTCGCTCGTTCGGTGTTTGGCGCAAAGAAGGGACCCGAGATCGGCTTCAAATCGATCCCATTGCAGACCGGCCCGATGCCAACGATCGCGCCTGAGTACACGATGAGTGTGCTGGCGCCATGGCGCGAAAAGTTGGACGGTAGCGGTACATCGTTCGACTACGTTGGGTTCACTGCTGCACAACAGGAGCTGAGCGTCGGAATTGGCCACGATGGAATGTGGTACTGGGGTTCAGAGACTGAAGGAATCTTGTGTATCAATCACGAATACGGCACGTTTCCTCACATGATCGGCAAGGCAGTGCCTTCGACACTCGAGGAAGTGCGTTTGAGTCAGGCCGGCCATGGTATGTCCGTCATTGCAATCAAGAAATCAGGTGATCAGTGGAAGATCGCCAAGTCCAAGAAGAATCGTCGAATCACGGTAAATACTCCGATGTCATTTAGCGGGCCTGCGGCAACAAGCTCGCTGCTCGTGAATGCGGCAAACAATCCGATGCTGGGGACTCTCAACAATTGTGCGAACGGCTACACACCATGGGGCACATACTTGACCTGCGAAGAGAACTTCAACGGATATTTCGGCGCAACGAATTCGACGTGGAAGGCATCAACCGTTCAAGCACGCTACGGAGTAAATGCGACCGGTTTCGGTTACGAATGGCACAAGTTCGATCCACGATTCGATCTCTCCAATGCGGCCTATGCCAATGAAATCAACCGCT
>JBJTFU010000043.1:0-9244 GCA_046093585.1 Ilumatobacteraceae bacterium
GGACCAGCTGTCGATCGAGATCGTCGTTACCCACGAATGGTGCTCCACCCTGCAATACCAGGCACCCCGTCACGACGGGCAAATTATCATTTTCTTTCACCGATCGGACCAGGATTCTCTATCAACGCTCGAATGTGACTACCGTTCTCGCAATGTCTGGGGAGATCGCCAAGGTTGGAGTGTGTGGTTCGGGAATCATGGGCGCCGGCCTCGCCGAGGTGATCGCCCGCGCCGGTAAGCAGGCCGTCGTCCTGTCACGCTCGCAGCAGTCGCTCGACCAGATGATGAACCTCATCGAAAGCGGACTCGCCAAGCAGGTGGCGAAAGAGAAGATCACCGCGGCGCAGAAGGACGACATCCTCGCCCGTATTTCCGGAACCACCTCGATTGATGACCTGCACGACTGTGACATCGTGATCGAGTCGGTTCTCGAGGATCTGGAGACGAAGCGCGACCTGTTCGATCGTTTGGACAAGGCGTTGAAGCCGAGCGCGATCATTGCCACCAACACCTCGACACTCCCCGTGTTGAAGCTGGCACTCGCCACCAAGCGCCTGGAGAACGTCTGTGGCATCCACTTCTTCAATCCCGCCACCGTGATGAGCCTCGTCGAGGTGGTGCGGGCGGAGACCACCTCGAGCGACACCGTCGCTCGCGCCACGCAGTTCGTGCTCGACTGCGGGAAGGATCCCGTCCAGGTTCTCGATCGTGCGGGCTTCATCGTCAACGCATTGCTCTTCCCTTATCTCAACAATGCGATCAAGATGCACGAGGCCGGCACCGCGTCGATGGAGGACATCGACACGGCGATGAAGGGCGGTTGCAACTTCCCGATGGGTCCGTTCTCACTACTCGACCTCGTCGGTCTCGACACGTCGCTCGCGATCCTCACGGCGCTGCACGACTCATTCAAGGACCCCAACTTCGCACCGGCAGAGACGTTGAAGCGCCTCGTGGCAGAAGGCAAACTCGGTCGCAAGACCAAGCAGGGCTTCTTCACCTATTGAGCAGTGGCGTTCGATACCACGCCCGTCACCGTCGGACCTTCCCGCTGGGCGTTACCCGATGGTTCGAGTTGGCCCATCGACGACATCGTCGCCATCGGCGCAGATCTGGAACCGAGCACGCTGATCGATGCCTATCGGCATGGGCTCTTTCCCATGCACGTCGGTGATGACGACGTCCTCGCGTGGTGGTCACCCGTCTTGCGCGGAGTAATCGGGCTCGACTCGTTGCGAGTCTCGCGCTCGATGCGCCGCAGTGCCAAGCGTTACCGCTGCACGATCGACGAGTCCTTCGACGAGGTCATCGCTGCATGCGCCGAAGTCCCCAGAGGGGGCAAATGGATCAACGAAGACATGATCGCCGCATACCGCACACTGCACCGACTCGGGTGGGCCCATTCGGTGGAGACGTGGCTCGACGACGAATTGGTCGGTGGTCTTTACGGCGTGCGGATCGATCGTTTCTTCGCGGGTGAGTCGATGTTCCATACGCGAACCGACGCATCGAAGGTGGCATTGATGCACCTCGTCGACGCCATGCGACGAGCGGACATGACGCTCCTCGACGTGCAGTGGGTGACCCCACATCTGGCCACCTTGGGCGCAACGGAGATCCCCCGCGACGCATACCTGCGCAGACTTGCCTCAGCCATCGACCCAATAGCCTGATCACATGCGCGACGAACCCTGGATGATGCGCACGTACTCGGGTCATTCCACCGCCGCTGCCTCCAACGCCCTCTATCGAACGAACCTCGCCAAGGGTCAGACGGGGCTCTCCATCGCCTTCGATCTACCCACACAGACGGGTTACGACCCCGACCATCTGCTGGCTCGCGGGGAAGTCGGGAAGGTCGGCGTCCCGGTGGCGCATCTCGGCCACATGCGCACACTGCTCGACGGCATTCCGCCCGGCGAGATGAACACGTCGATGACGATCAACGCCACTGCGGCGTGGCTACTCGCCCTCTACGTGGCGAACGCCGCCGATCACGGTGTCGCCTCGCACCAACTGCGTGGCACGACACAGAACGACATCGTCAAGGAGTACCTCTCGCGTGGCACGTTCATCTTCCCGCCACAGCCATCGAAACGGTTGATCGTGGACATGATCGCCTGGTGTTCGACCAATGCCCCGAAGTGGAACCCGATGAACGTGTGCTCGTACCACCTACAAGAAGTGGGAGCGACACCGGTGCAGGAAGTGGCCTTCTCGCTTGCCAACGCCATCGACATCCTCGATGCAGTACGTGAGAGTGGTCAGGTTCCGTCGGACAAATTTCCCGCCGTGTTCGGTTCCATGTCGTTCTTCGTCAATGCCGGCATTCGGTTCGTCGAGGAAATGTGCAAGATGCGTGCCTTCACCCAGTTGTGGGAGCGGATCGGTCGGGAACGGTACGGAATCACCGACGACCGTGTCCTGCGCTTCCGTTACGGCGTCCAGGTGAACTCACTCGGCCTCACCGAAGCACAGCCGGAGAACAACGTGCAGCGCATCGTGCTCGAGATGCTCGCTGTCACGCTGTCCAAACAGGCACGTGCCCGCAGCATCCAATTGCCGGCTTGGAATGAGGCGCTCGGCTTGCCGCGACCGTGGGACCAGCAATGGTCGCTGCGGATGCAACAGGTGCTCGCATTCGAAACCGACCTCCTCGAACACGACGATCTCTTCGCTGGTTCGAAGGTCGTCGAGACGAAGACGAACGAGATCGCCGAAGCGGCTTGGGTGGAAATGCACGACATCATTTCGCGCGGCGGAGCGTTCGAATGCGTGGAGGATCTGAAGGGGCGTCTCGTCTCGTCGATGTCCGACCGAACTCGCCGTATCGAGTCAGGCGAGCAAGTGGTCGTGGGGGTCAACAAGTTCACCGAAGCTGCCGATTCTCCGTTGAACGACGTCGACAACATCCTCAAGGTGGACCCGCGAGTGGAACTCGAGACGGTAAAGGATGTCGAGTCGTGGCGAGCGAACCGAGACACCGCCGCGGTGAAGCGCGCCCTCGACGACCTGCGCAAGGCCGCCGAAGGGAAGACGAACGTGATGACCGCCTCCATCGCACTCGCCGTGGCCGGCGGCACCACCGGTGAATGGGCCGGCACTTTGCGGGAAGTATTCGGGGAATACCGAGCCCCGACGGGTGTCGGGGCCGCGATCGGTCGTCGCAGTGGGGACCTGGCCGAGGCCGCGCAGCGCGTGAAGGCGCTCCCGGGTGGTCCGCCGAAGTTGCTGATGGCCAAGCCTGGTCTGGACGGTCACTCGAGCGGTGCAGAGCAGATCGCCGTCGCCGCACGCGATGCCGGCTTCGAAGTGGTGTATGCAGGCATCCGTCTCACACCCGAGCAGATCGCTGCTTCCGCCCGCGACGAGGATCCGGACGTCGTCGGGCTGTCGATCCTTTCTGGCTCGCACATGCAACTGATCCCCGACGTCCTCCGTCAACTCGCGCAACTCGGAGTCGACGCCCCGGTCGTGGTGGGCGGCATCATTCCGGAATCGGATCGCGAATCGTTGATGGAGAGTGGTGCAGCGGCGATCTACACGCCGAAGGATTTCGACATCGCTCGAATCATCGGCGAGATGACGGATCTCGTCGCAGCACGTCGCTCGCAGTAATCAGGGATCCATCGTCGTCGACGGCATGATCGGCACGAAGCCCGTCGGTGCCGGCAACTCGAGGACCTGACCCGCAAACACCTTGTCCGGGTTCGTGATGCCGTTGATCCGCATCACTTCCTCCATGCTCACCGAATACTGCTCGGAGATCCCGAACAACGAATCCCCCGGCTGCACGGTGTAGAAGACCGGCTCGTACGGAATCGTCGTCGTGGTTGCGACCACCTCGGTGGTCGGCACCGTCGTGTCGACCGACTCGGTGCCACCACCGTCTTGCGCCAAGAGGAAAGCAAGGACACCACTCACCACCGTGATCCCGAGCAACGACCACTGCAAGGGGCCACGAACGATCAGCACGAATTCATGCTAGACGGCGGCTTCGCTGAGTGAGCCTCACCACTCGTGCTCGATTGTGTCGCGCGATGATCATGCACGGCACGTTGGCCAACACCGCAAACACCACGTTGGCGAAGAAGAGTGCAGGCGGATTCCACGGAGCGAGCAACGGCAAGACGGCGAACATCGCCCAGTGCGTGCGCTCGGCTCGCAAACTCTCGGCAGCGAATCGTTGCCAGCCTCCCTCTCCACTTGGTGGGAGGCGTTTCTTGGACAGCCCGCCAAACCAGGTCCCCGCATCGGGGAGGCGGTCCTTCCACAGGTCCACCTTGACCCAGCGGCGAAACGGGGAGCCGGCGAGTTCCCACTTGGTGAGCCGTGTCAGTGGGCCTGGCTTCGTCAACGCTTCGAGCGGGCGTCGCGCCTGATGGCGGCCCACCACCACGCCCGCTGCCAGCCACACCACGACGTCCAGCGCCACCACCAGTTGCCACTCCACTCTCTCAGTGTGGCCGTTGCGCTACTAGCGTTGGCACTCGTGCGCAGTGTGTCGATAGCGGTCGTGGCCTTCATCCTGATGGAACCGTTCACCTACGCGGCCCACCGTTGGGTGATGCACGGCATTGGGGAGCGCCTGCACCGCAGTCACCACGCCAACGCGGCACGATCGCGGCCCGCACTGATCGAAGCCAACGACCTCTACCCCGTCGCCTTCGCCGGCGTCGTCATGGCATTGCTCGCGCTCGGTTTCAACGTGTCGGGCTTCGCCGTTCTCGTACCTGCTTGTGTCGGAATCACGGTGTACGGAGCGACGTACTTCACTGTGCACGACATCTACATCCATCGCCGAATTCGGCTGTGGGGTCGATCCAAGCCTGCCGTGCTCGAGCACCTCGCCGGCGCCCATCGCAAGCACCATGCCACCAACGGGGAGCCATACGGAATGCTCTTCCCGATCGTGCGTCAGGCCAAAGGGTTGGCGCCGTCCCAGGTGCCCGTCGAGTCGTAGGGCTCGAACCGAGCGAACATCTCCTCGCCGTACCAACCCTCGTCGCGTGTGCGGCGCATCACCTCCTGATGCTGCGGTGACTCGTATGCCCACTGCTTCATGTCGGCCAGGCTTCGCCACAGACTGAACGTTCCGAGCATCCCCACGGGAGTTTCACCGATTCCCACCACTCCGAGCAATCCGCTCGCGGTCTTCAATGAGCGATCCACGGGAACGCCGGCCTTGCCGAACACACGCCAACTCCTCGCGCGCACGTGCGCTCGGGTGATGATCGCGATCGGGCCACCGTCGCTTCCTCGCTCCAGCATCTCGGGAATCGCGCGTCCCTTCCATGAACCCATCCCTCCAGCGGAACGTAGCTTGACGTGCCAACACTCCTTCGCCTCGCTCATCTGCTTGGCCACAGCGTGCTCCCGCAGAAAGCGGTGCAAGGCATCCTCGTCGCGCCACGTCAAGAACAGTGCCGTTCGCGAAAGATCGGCACTCGGCGACGTGTCATCGCCATTGCCCGTACCGAGCACACGCCAGAACTCGAGTCCATCCACCCCGCGCAACGTGAAGCGTGTGCGGGCGAGAGCGCCCATGCCCTGCAACGCATTGGACCAGCGCACCAGGTGAAACGATGCAATGCGACCCACGATCAGCAATGCTTACACCGATGAACTTGGCGAACCCAATCGTCGTTGCCGTGATTGCGTATCTGATTGGCTCGATTCCGATCGCCAACTTCGTGGCGCAGCGAGCCGGTTCGCCCGATCTGCGCGACGTGGGCGACAAGAACCCCGGGTTCTGGAACGCCAAGACCCGTCTCGACAAGAGGCGAGCAAGCGTCATCTTCCTCGGTGACGTGTCGAAGGGCGCCCTCCCCGTGGCCATCGCTCTCGCCGTGGGCGTTTCGTGGTGGCAGGCGTACCTCGTCGGACTTGCGGCGATGGTCGGTCATGCCTGGCCATTGTTCGCCCGCTTTCGCGGCGGCAAGGGTGTGCTCACCTGGGTGGGGGCACAGACGATGCTCGCACCACTGTGTGTCTCTCTCGCGATCGCCACACTCGGCCTGGTGTGGTTGGTGCGTCGCAACTTCGTCGTTGCCGTGCGCGTCGCGGTGATCGCATTTCCTTTCGTACAGATCGCGATGGAAGGCCCGTGGCGCACCGCCATGTCAGGCGTCTTGATGACGCTGATCGGTCTGCGGTTCGCTCAGCGGTAAGTGCGGCCGCGCCATGACTCTGGTGCGTTGCGACGAGCGACCCCCAGCACGAGCGCCCACCACGCCACCACATCGGCCAACGGCGACAGCCAGTAGGCGAGATCGATCTTGCCGTAGGCGGTTCGCGTTCCCGCCAACGTCCCCACTCGCAGGAGTAGAAGGACGACGACCACGACGTTCGACTGCGAGAACAGGAAGACGAGGGTCGGAAAGACTTGTGCGAAGAAGACGACGAAGAGATGCCACCACAATTTGTGTGCTGGTTCAACGGAAGCAAGGGCGAGCGATCGTCCCCAGCCCGAGAAGGTCGACGCGAAGTCCTCGTACATCCTCGTAGTGAGCATGGTGGAGGCGTCCACCATCACGGCACTCTCGACACTGCGCGCAAGGGCCACATCTTCGATCGTCTCGGACTTCACGACTTCGAGTGCATGACGCGCATCGACCGTCCGCATCGCCATGCACTGACCATTGGCGATTCGCTGGTGACGCCTCACCGTTCCTCGCCAATCGGCGGGGCCATAGCGATAGATCAGTGTCGTCAACATGGCCGGATGCAGGAATCGCGCTCCCCACGACGGACACTCGAATTTCCCCGCAGCGCTCAACAAGGTGCACCGTTCCGTGATGGCTCGGCTCACGAGCGCTCCCGGAAGTTGCCGACTCACTCGAGTGTCGGCATCGAGCATCACCACCCACTCACCCGTGGCTCGGGAAACACCCTGATGGAGTGCCCACACCTTGCCCGCCGAACCCTCAGGAAGCGGAGCTCCTGCAATCACCGTCGCTCCGTGATCGCGAGCAACACTTGCGGTGGCGTCGTCCGAGCAGTCGTCCACGACGATCACTTCGATCACGTTGGGTGCGCCGACGAGCGAACTGAGACACTCCGGCAAACGTGCCGCTTCGTTGCGCGCCGGAATCACCACAGTGACGTTGGGGACACCCCCAGTCGCCTCGCCAAGGGGCGGTCTACGTCGCGCCGCACGCACGATCATGCGAAGTGCAGCAATGCCCGCGATTGTTTGCGCAACCACACTCAGCCAGTCGCCGCCCATCATTGCAATTCCTCAACCACGCATGAGTCGATCGACGTCCGCAAGGTCTTGCGGACGTCCAACCATTCTCTTGTTCTTTATCAAGTCTTCCCTCGAGATGAATGGAACATCAAGATTGTCGATCTGAACGATCACTCGGTTTGTCCACGATTGCTCAAAATCCAGACCATCAACGGAGGTGAGAATGTCGATCCGATAAGGAGGAAGACCGAGTTGCACAATGGAGTCACTTTGTTTGAAATCATCTTCGGAGATTCCAACTTCTCCAAAACCGAAATCCTTCAGGGCTGCAACAATTCGATCTGGATTCTGACCTCCCACCCAAACCCAGGTGTCTAGGTCGCCAGTGGCACGCGGCAATCCGTGGGCAGCAAGTGCGTATCCCCCAACGATCAGGAAACGAACATCATGCGTGATGAACAATCCGACAAACTCGTTGAAGTCCTTGTCGAGCTGCATCAGTACCCCCGAAAAGTCGTTGTCTGAGAACCTCAACTGCTGCAACTCGTTCAGACATGGGCTTCGTAAGCCAGAATCCGAGTTCGTCCTGCTGGCCAGCCAGCGGCGACCGCAATACGACACGCTCCATTTGACTGGACGAATTTCGGCGGTCCTTCATGGTCTGAATTCTACTTGCGCATGTCACTGGGAATCTGTTGGGTGCTTTGTTCTTCTAGCCTGATGCGATGCGTGTATTGGCAGCGGTGGACAAGTTTCGCGGCACAGCGTCTGCTCGTGAAGTAGCCACTGCCATCGGTCACGCCTGCTGGAATCTCGGGCGCGACTGCACCGAAGTGCCGATCGCCGACGGCGGTGAAGGAACGCTCGAAGTGCTCGGTGGGCCCAACCGAGTCACTCGTGTCACCAATCCGCTCGGTAAACCGGTCGATGCGGAGTGGCGTCTACATCGCGACGTCGCCGTGATCGAAATGGCTCGAGCGTCGGGCCTCACGTTGGTGGGTGGTCGAGACAAGAACGACGTTATCAACGCCAGCACGATCGGCACGGGCGAACTCATCGATACTGCGCTGAACGACGGTGCGAAGAAGATCATCGTGGGCGTGGGTGGTAGCGCCACCGTCGATGGCGGTCTTGGTGCGATCAAGGCCATTCGTGCAGCCGATCGTCTACGCGGAGTCGAGTTCATCGTCGCCTGTGACGTGCGCGCCCTGTTCACCGATGCAGCCAAGTTGTTCGGCGCTCAAAAGGGTGCGTCACCAGCACAAATCGAGTTCCTCACTGCACGACTCGAAGGCCTCGTCGTCAAGTACCGCGATCAGTACGGAGTCGACGTTTCACGGATTCCAGGCTCGGGAGCCGCCGGCGGACTCGCCGGTGGGCTCGCAGCGCTCGGCGCCAAGCTCGTTCCCGGTTTCGACGTCGTCGCCGACGAAGTGGGTTTGCACGAATTGGTAGTGACGCACGATCTCATCATCACCGGTGAGGGCTACATGGACGACGAAAGTTTCGACGGGAAGGTGGTGGGCGAAGTGTGTGATCTGGCCCAGCAAGCCGGCAAGCCCGTCATCGTCATCTGCGGTGGAGCGAAAGAGAGCGTGCGCAGCCGGGTGAATGCGCGTGTACTCGTGGACGAATTTGGTGAACGCGACGCGTTCAATCAGACACTCACCTGTATCGAGCGCGCAACCGAGCGCGCTCTGGCGGAGTTCTAACCCTCGGCGACGGTGGTTTCGGTTGCTGCAGTGGCCGGCGGTGCCGTGGGAACCGTCGTGCCGAGTGGCTTGCCCGCAATGTCGGTGCCGAGCATGATCAACACGCTCGCTTCACCCAAGTTGCCCGAATCGGTGGGAATCGGTGATGGCATCGGCGCGGTGGCGACGCCGCCCAATTCACCCGCCACGAGCGCTGCCTGCGCCTCGCTGCCCGGCAAGTAGTACACGACAGTGGTGTTCTGCTTCGGCGTGGCGTCGTTGGCGTTCAAAGCTGGTTGCACGATGTATCCGCGACCCTACAACTCCGTCGTCAACTGACCTGCACTACCCGAGACTTTGGACG
>JBJTFU010000044.1:0-4905 GCA_046093585.1 Ilumatobacteraceae bacterium
GTCAAGAAATTGTCCATAGTGTTGAAGCCATGAAAGCCGTGGTGACTCTGGGCAACGGCGGTCTCGACCAACTCAGTTTTCGCGACGTGCCGACGCCGAAACTCGGTCGCGGCGAAGTCCTCGTGAAGGTCCTTGCAGCCGGAGTGAACAACACCGAGATCAACACCCGCGTCGGCTGTTACTCGGGCGGCGGTTGGCACATCCCCACCCCATTCCCCTATATCCAAGTAACTGACTGTTGTGGAATCGTGACCGAAGTGGCCGATTCGTCGGATTCGGCGCTGATCGGCAGGCGCGTACTCGTTCGTCCGTGCATGCGACCACACGGCTTTGACTCGATGCTCAACGTGTGGATGGGTTCGGACTTCGATGGTGCGTTCGCGCAATTCGTGAAGGTCCCGGCACGAGAAGTGTTCCCCATCACCTCATCGTGGTCCGATGCCGAGCTTGGATCGCTGCCCTGCAGCTACGGATCGGCAGAGAACATGGTGCATCGCGCGCGAGTGCATCCAGGCGACCACGTCCTCGTAGCTGGCGCGTCTGGCGGTGTCGGCTCGGCCGTCGTCCAACTTGCAAAGATCCGTGGTGCGCGCGTCACCGCCATCGCGGCGACGTCCAAGATGGACCAGGTTCGAGCACTCGGCGCGGATCATGTCGTGAGCAGGGACTGCGATCTGGTCGACGAACTTGGGGCCGAGTCTGTCGACGTCGTCATCGACAACGTCGGCGGCCCCCACTTCGCTGGTGAGCTCGAGACGCTCAAACGAGGAGGACGATATGCGTCATCGGGGGCAATCGGTGGACCGATGGTCGAGCTTGACCTGCGGACGATGTACCTGAAGGACCTCACGCTGATCGGATGCACGGCGTGGGACGAGCCGGTGTTTCCCAACCTCGTGTCCTACGTCGAGTCCAACAAACTGCGACCGCTGGTCGCACGGACGTTTCCACTCAGTGAAATCGTCGAGGCTCAGCGGGAATTCGTCAAGAAGGCACACGTCGGAAAGTTCGTACTGATTCCGAATCACGACGATTGATCGCGTCCGATGTGAATCCAATTGTCGCCGAGGCGGACCCCGTCAGTTAACGCCGACGCAGTAGCCAATCGTCAAGAAATGACTGTGTGTGGGCACGCCCGGTAGCGATGAGGAAGTCCAAGTCATCGCGCTCAAGGTCGAACGTCGTCGTCCCGACGTAATCGGTATTGATGGGCACTGTTCGCCCCCTGTCAATTGAGTGATAGTTGGCACGAGTCAAGTCTCGACTCACTGCTTCAAGCATGTTGAGAGCGAAGTCGAGCACGGTTCGTGGATGACGAGCAGGAAAACCAACGAGTTGAGTTGTTACGTCGATTCCGATCGAGTCCAAGAATTGGAGAATCTCGCTGAAGTCAATCGTGTCGTCGTCGTCCTTGTCGATATGTGCAAAGATTTCGCGCGGTGCTGCCGACCCGAACGCCTGGATCAACTCGGCATCGGTTATGCCAGACCTGCCGATCGCATCCTCGAGTTCACGTGCGTCGATACGACCATCCTCGTTCGCGTCGACGTCATCGAGGAAGGTAATCAGTCTTTGAATGGGCTCGTGGACGGACCCGAGCTCGCGTCTGCTTTCTTCCTCCATCGCCCTTCTGGTGGCAGCAGGAGACGAGGGGCGTTCGGGGAGTCGAAGGGACTCGGACACCCAACCTCGAGTGATGTCCGCTTCTGAGCCGGAAAACAGCGTGAAGCCGAGTGTTAGTTCGTTAGGCGGATTGAACCGAGCCGACCTCGGATACTGTTCGCTGGCCTTACTCAACGGCTGGACTCGTCGCAGGAACGTATGCTCCTTGCGCAGCGACAACCACCATCCATCGAACGCGTGAGTCGGGTTGTTGCACAGCAACCCACCATCTACGTATACGTCGGGCGTCTCACCCTCTCGGCCCACTTTCCCTGAACTCATCTCTACTGGCTGTAGAAGCACGGGTAGTGACATCGACGTTCGAGCTGCCAGGCGCACCGACATGTTTGGAGTCGTCTTGACGTGGCAATACTCCGTCATCATTCGAGTCACGTTCGTGATCGGGATGCACAACTCACGACCGAACTTCGTATGCAGCTGTGCAAAGGTGATGTCCGGGTCGCCGGCCTTCTCCTTGAGCACCTGACCCAGAAAGTCATACAGTTTCTGGCCCGGGTGCATGCCACGTGCCTTTGCTGCCCGCACGAAAGACCGGAGACGTCCCCCGGAGCCGTCTTTGGCGATCGATTGAAAATCAGACGGAACGACCGAGATCATGTAGTCAGACGAACACCCAAGCGCGACAAGAGTTGCAAAGAGACTACCGATGCTGGTTCCAGCGACGCGTCGGACCTTCCCCGGATAGATGTTGGCCGCCTCCAAACACTGGATTGCGCCGATGTAGGCGTAACCCTTTGCACCACCACCCTCAAACGCAAGGTTCTCCCAGGGGAACATCTCCGAGCCACTGGACGAGTGTGGAGATTCCATGACGGACCTAGATTTGCCAGTCTTCGCGATACGACCACAAGACGAAGAGCGCAACGGTCGAAATCAGCGTCGCGGTGAGAGCAGGAAAGTACACGACGATGTCGAAGGTGATTCCAATGCGAGGCTTGCCCGGAAGAAGGTCTCGCACCTGAATCAACCCGAGCGAATTCGCCGCAGCCCAAATCAACACCTGCATGCTCGGCGGTCGATCGCGCTGAACGATCTGCAAAGTCATGAAACACAGTGATAGGGCGATGATGAAACAGAAAATGGCAACCAAGAGCGCAATGATCTTCACCGCAAAGTTCCGAGAAACAATCGCAGTGGTCATCACCAAGCCGTTCATGCGTTGATTTATTGCCTCCTCAACGAACGGAAAATCATCGGTTCGGGGATCGGCACTGAAGAACGACTCATCGTGTTCCTTAGCCAACTTCACTTGATAACCGGGGACGGCGGTCGTGTATGCGTCCTCGAATGCAGGCATTGCTACGAGTTCCGCTTCCTCCTCCCCTTGAACCACTTCGCTCACCTGTGTGTATAGCGTCAGCGAGTAGGTGTCAAAGGGGTAATAGGAGTCGATGCTTCGACCGAGGTTGTAGGGGTTCGTCGCGTCGACCTTTGTCTCGATTCCCGCAATCGGCTGCCCAGCGACGAAGTCATAAATACCGTCCCCACCGACCTCATCGACAAATACTGACAAGTCGACGTCCGAGATCGTCGAACTGCTGTAGGGCGTCGCGATGTCGGGGGAGGGCCACACGTACGTCGTGACGTTTGCAACTTGACGCTCTGCGTCGAATCCAGTGATTTGATAGAACACGTTGGCATAGCGTTCTGTCACACCTGCGGCGTCGGGCGTGATCTCGCCCCAGTTGACATCCTTCTGGATTGGTGCGCCGCTACTTGAGTTGTCGAACACGATGATCAACAGAGACGACACCAGAGACAGAGATAAGAACCCTCCGATCGTGAGGACCGAAATCAGTCGTCGTCTACGGCTCGTCCCCGAAGCGGCACCTTCCATACGTCCTTGACCTTAGGCGACGTTCATGGGGCGGCACGAGAAAATCGTTCGCAATGGTTGGGGAGCAAGGAATCGAACCCTGAATAACAGAACCAGAATCTGCTGTGTTGCCAGTTACACCACTCCCCAGAGTGACGCAGAAAGGATACCGCGGCGGACAAATCCGCCACACCCGACTAGTTGGTCCAGTCGTCGAGCCTTTCGAATCCGACGAACTGAGCGATGGTGATGCCCAGCCCCTCTTCTATCTGATGACGGAATGCCTCTCGCCCACCCATCGGCGAAGTCCGCGTTGACGACAGCGTGACACGAAGTCCGAGGTCTTGGGCGATGAGCTTCGAGCGCAGAGCGTGGAACGGCTCCGTCACGATCACCACGTGTTCAGCCCCTCGAGCGACGAGCAGTTCAGCGACACCGACGAGGGAACGTCTGGTCGTCGAGCCGACCTCCTCGATCACGAGCGACGACGAATCGACTCCCCTCTCGTTCAGATACTTCGCCCCGGATCCACCTTCGGTGAAGCGGTCACCTGGCTGATTGCCACCGGTCGTCACGATGATCGGCGCGACACCCGCCGCCCACAATTCGAGCGCGTGGTCGAGTCGTGCCTGGAACTGTGGCGTCGGACGACCGTCGTACTGGGCGGCACCCATCACGACGATTGCGTCCACTCGACTTCGATCGTCGGTGCGACCCGCGATCCACACCTGCGAAACGTTCACGCAGACTACCGCTGTGAGCACGAGACCGATGGCGAGCAGGATCGTTGCGACGCGGCGCAACACGGTCATCGACTCGCGCGCGACAAAGCCGAGTGGATTCGACGCAGCGTCTCGTCACGACCCAACAGTTCGATCGGCTCGAACAATGGCGGACCCACGCTTCGCCCCGTGATTGCAATGCGCAAGGGGCCCTGCAACTTGCCGAGTTTGACCCCGTGTCGCTCACCGACTGCTTCGACTGCGACCTTGATGTCGTCTGCGGTCCACGACACCGTCTCGAACGACGTGGCGATGTCGGTCAAGGTTGCGACGGCAAAGTCGGCAGAAAACGCCTTGGCGAATGCCGCATCGTCGATCGGCGCATCGGCGAGGAAGAGAAAATCGACCATCGCCACGACTTCGGCCATCACTGCCACGCGCGTCTGGACGAGTGGTGCCATGGCACGGAACAGCTCTGGGCGATAACGCTCAGCGGGCCACGGCACGTCTGGCGACCTCAGGACGCCTTCTGCTTCGGCAACGAAGGCATCGAGAGGCATCATGCGGATGTATTCGCCGTTGAACGCCTGCAGCTTCTTCACGTCGAAGAACGCAGGCGAATGGTTCACGTCGGCGAGACGGAAGTCGCGCACGATCGAGTCCCACGCCACGATCTCCGTGTCG
>JBJTFU010000045.1:0-27453 GCA_046093585.1 Ilumatobacteraceae bacterium
CTATTCCGAGCGCCTGCTCAACCCGAGCGTCGCCGCGTACCGGGGCTACGTGGATGCCGGGATCTAACCGAGTGTGACCCGCAGCCAGGTTGCCTCGGCGTTCGCGATGCTCCGCGACAAGCGTGAACGACTGGCGCCTCGCAAACACGACAACACGCCGCTCTAATCGGAGCCAATCGAGGGCGAGACCCTACACTTGGTGCGGGAAGAGGAAGCTTCCCGACATAGAAGGGAATCAGGGTGGCTGAAACCATCACCATCACCGATGACCGAACCGGCAAGTCGGTCACCGTGCCGATCGTTGGAGACGTCTTTTCATCGGCAGCGTTGCGCGAACTCGACCCGAGCCTGCGGATGTACGACCCCGCATTCCTCTCCACGGCAGCGTGTGCATCGTCGATCACCTACCTCGACGGCGACGCGGGCGTCCTGCGTTACCGCGGATACCCGATCGAACAATTGGCGGAAAAGTCCACTTTCCTCGAGGTCGCCTACCTCCTGCTCAACGGCGAGCTGCCGACGGCAGAGCAGTTCGACAAGTGGAAGTACGACGTCACCCACCACACGATGATCCACGAGAACATGCGCAAGCGATTCGTGGACGGCTTCCACTACGACGCACACCCGATGGGCATGTTCATCTCCGCCGTTGCGGCACTCGGAACGTTCTACGAAGACGCCAAGGACATCTTCTCCAAGGAGTCACTCGACAAGCAGATCCTGCGACTGGTGGCCAAGGTGCCGACGATCGCCGCGATGACGTACCGCTTCAGCAAGGGTCTTCCATTCGTGTTGCCGAACAACTCGCTGCCCTACGCGGAGAACTTCCTCAACATGATGTACCGGATCGGTGACGACTACTCCGTCGATCCGGTGCTCTCCCGAGCCATGGACATCCTCTTCATCCTCCACGCCGATCACGAACAGAACTGTGGAACCACGGCGATGCGCGTAGTGTCGAGCGCCAACTCGGATCCGTTCACCGCGACCGCCGCTGCGGCAGCTGCGCTGTACGGACCGCTCCACGGCGGAGCGAACGAGGCGGTCGTGCACATGCTGCGCCAGATCGGCTCGCTCGAGAACGTGCCCGCCTTCATCGAGAGCGTGAAGCGTGGTGAAGGTCGACTGATGGGATTCGGTCACCGCGTGTACAAGAGCTTCGATCCACGCGCCCGAATCATCAAGGACACCGCCTACGAAGTGTTCAAGGTGACCGGAAAGAGCCCGTTGCTCGACGTCGCGTTGAAACTCGAGGAGACCGCGCTCAAGGACGACTACTTCGTGTCACGCAAGTTGTACCCGAACGTCGACTTCTACTCGGGTCTGATCTACCAGGCACTCGGCTTCCCGGTGGAGTCGTTCACCGTGCTCGTCGCCATCCCGCGCACCGTGGGCTGGCTGGCGCACATGAGTGAGCTGCTGAACGACAAGGACCAGAAGATCAGCCGTCCTCGCCAGTGGTACACGGGTTCCGACGAGCGCGCGTACGTGCCGCTCGCCAAGCGCTGAACGATCAGCGAACGCTGATCACCACTTTTCCGACGTTGGCATTCGACTCGAGATAGGCGTGCGCCTCGGCGATCTGTCCGAGCGTGAACCGAATGTCGATCACGGGCTTCATCGTCCCCGAATCGAACAGCGGCAGCATCTCGTCGGCAAATCGCCGTGAAACCGCGATCTTTTCCTCGAGCGGGCGAGCGCGCAACACCGTCCCGATGAGCGCTGCCCGCTTTGGCAACAGCGCGCCGAGGTTGAACGATCCGGATCCGGCCATCAGACCGATCTGCACGATGCGCCCCTGCACGGCTAGCGACGCCACGTTGCGATCGAGGTAGTCGCCACCCACGGAGTCGAGCACCACGTGTACACCATGACCGCTCGTGGCCTCGCGAACGCGCGCGACGAAATCGTCTTGCGAGTAATCCACCACCACGTCAGCACCGAGCGCGCGCACCTGGTCGACCTTCGCCGAGGAGCAGGTACCGATGATGCGCGCGCCGATCGAACGACAAATCTGGATGGCCGCGGTGCCCACACCACTGGCGACGGCGTGCACGAGCGCCCAGCGGCCAGAGGTGAGACCTCCCTGCAAGACGAGTCCATCCCACGCAGTGACGAACACCTCGGGGATCGCTGCTGCATCGTCGAGCGTCACTCCCCGTGGCACCCGCATGGCCTGGCGCTCGTGAATCACCAACCGCTCGGCGTATGCACCACCCGACACGATGCCCATCACCTCGTCGCCGACGCTCCAGGACTTGACGCGCTCGCCCAGCGCCGCGACCGTGCCCGCGAACTCCATGCCTGGGATGTCGTACTCGGTGGGAAACGGATTCGGATAGAAACCTTTGCGCTGCAGGATGTCGGCCCTGTTGAGCGCAGTTGCTGCGACGTCCACCAACACCTCGTCAGGTCCGGGAATCGGGGCTGGGACATCGGAGACCCGCAGCACTTCAGGCCCGCCGAATTCGGTGAGTACTACTGCGCGCATCTCACCACTCTGCCATCGTCACAGCGTCTTTACGTAAGCCCAACCCACGACGGGCTCCCACACCTGATCGCGATCGGGGCGACGGACGAACCCCAGGCTCTCATACATCCGCATCGCCGAGTGCATGACTGGGATCGTGTGGATGGAGATGCGTTTCTTGCCCAACCTTCGCGACTCATCGATCACCCACTGCACCATTGCCCGGCCGACACCCCGCGCCATCTCGCCAGGCTCCACCCCGAAGTAGCGAAAGGAAGTGGCGTCCTCGTCACCGTGCTCGGCGTGAGGGCCCTCATGGCCCACGACGAACGTGAGACAACCGACCAGAAGACCCTCATCGAATGCCCCGATCACGGTGGTCTCGTGCATTCGACCGCGAACGTCGGCGATCATCTCGTGGTATTCCGGATCCGAGGGATAGCGCGGTATCGCCAGATATGCGCGCACGACGAGACGACCCGCGTACTCCAGATCGTCGCTTGGCCGGAGGGGCCGCACTTCCACCGAACTCAGCGCGACATCTTCTCCTGCAGGCGGCGGTCGAGCGTCGCGAGGAATTCCTCCGTGGTCTGCCACGGGGCGGAATTCCCGCCGATCAAGAGCGACAAGTCCTTCGTCATCTCGCCACCCTCGACGGCCTCCACGCACACGCTCTCCACCTTGCGCGCGAACTCGATCACCTCGGGAGTGCCGTCCAACTTGCCGCGATGCTCGAGACCGCGTGTCCACGCGAAGATCGAGGCGATCGGGTTGGTGGACGTCTTCTTGCCGGCCTGATGATCGCGGTAGTGACGCGTGACCGTGCCGTGCGCGGCTTCGGACTCCATCACCCTGCCGTCCGGCGTGAGTAACACCGAGGTCATGAGGCCTAGCGAGCCGTAACCCTGGGCCACGGTGTCGGACTGCACGTCGCCGTCGTAGTTCTTGCATGCCCAGACGTAGCCGCCTTCCCAGCGGAGCATGCACGCGACCATGTCGTCGATGAGGCGGTGCTCGTACGTCAGACCAGCCGCATCGAACTTGGCCTTGAACTCGGTGTTGAAGACCTCTTCGAACAAGTCCTTGAACCGACCGTCGTAGGCCTTGAGGATCGTGTTCTTCGTGCTCAGGAACAGCGGATAGTTGCGCTGCAGCGAGTAGTTCATGGTGGCGCGAGCGAAGTTACGGATGGACTCGTCGAAGTTGTACATGCCCATCACCACGCCCGAACCCGTGAAGTCGGCGATCTTCATCTCCACCGGCTTGCTGCCGTCCTTCGGCACGTAGGTCATCGTCACGGTTCCCTCGCCCGGCACCTTGAAGTCCGTTGCGCGGTACTGATCGCCGTGCGCGTGACGGCCGATCACGATCGGCTTCGTCCAGTGGGGAACGAGCTTCGGCACGTTGCGACAGATGATCGGCTCGCGGAACACCACGCCGTCGAGGATGTTGCGGATGGTGCCGTTCGGCGACTTCCACATCTGCTTGAGATTGAACTCCTTCACGCGTGCCTCGTCCGGCGTGATGGTGGCGCACTTCACGCCGACGCCGTGCTTGAGGATGGCGTTCGCCGCGTCGATCGTCACTTGATCGCTCGTGGCATCGCGATGCTCGATACCGAGGTCGTAGTACTCGAGTTCGATTTCGAGGTACGGACGGATCAATCGGTCCTTGATGAACTGCCACATGATGCGGGTCATCTCGTCGCCGTCGAGTTCAACGATCGGGTTGTGGACCTTGATTTTCGACATGGCTACCTCGCTGGCACGACTTTCTCGATGTACGGACACTTGTATCTTACTTGTACGCAATGGATGATTCCCAACATCTGCGGCGAACTCGGGCCCTCCGTCCCCCCACTCCTAAGGTCTCTGCGTGGATTTCGCCTGGACGAGCGAGCAACAAGCCTTGCGCCTCGAGGCCCGTCGCGTGGCCGTCGATGCTGTCGAGCGATACGGCCGCTTCAACGACACGTGGATGAACGGGTACTCCCGCGAGTTCAGCCGCGAACTCGCCAACCATGGCTGGATCGGGATGACCTGGCCGATCGAACACGGCGGCGGCGGACGTCCCGCAATCGATCGCCTGATCGTGGCCGAGGAGATGATCGCCGCTGGCGCACCGATTGCTGCGTCGTGGTTCGCCGATCGCCAGATGGGACCCGCGCTCATCAGTTACGGCACCGAGGAACAACGCAACCGCTTCTTGCCGGACATGTTGCGCGGCGAGACCACGTGGTGCATCGGCATGAGCGAGCCGAATGCGGGCAGTGACCTCGCCTCGTTGAAGACGTCTGCGCGCCTGGATGGCGACGAGTACGTGATCAACGGTCAGAAGATCTGGACGAGTTTCGGCGAGGTGGCCGATTGCTGCTACTTGATCTGCCGCACGTCGAACGACGGCCCTCCGCATGCGGGAATCAGCGAGATCATCGTGCCGATGGACACCCCGGGTATCGAGGTGCGTCCGATCACCGACATGACCACCAACCGCCACTTCTGCGAAGTGTTCTACACCGACGTACGAGTACCACGAGAGAACCTGGTGGGACGCGAAGGCGCCGCATTCTCCCAAACGATGCGCCAACTCGAACACGAGCGCGGCGGCATCGACAGGCTCGTGTCGAACAAGGCGCTGTACGACAAGGCGGTCCGACACGCAGACCGCAGTGACCCGCGCATTCGTCAAGAGATGGCATCGATCGAGATTGGCTATCGCCTCGGGCGAATCCTCGTGATTCGTGAAGTGCTGAAGCAGGCACCTGCCGGCTTCTCGGCAGCGACGAAGTGCTTCTGCACCGAACTTGAATGGCGTATCGCCCAGTTCGTGTCCCGCGTGTTTGGCATGTCGGCCACGTTGTGGGACGACGTGACCCAGGGCCTCGCCTATGCCCCCGGCTACACGATCATGGGCGGAACCTCGAACGTGATGCGCAACATCTTGGCCGAGCGCGTGCTCGGGCTTCCGAAAGAACCCCAGGCGAGAATCTAAGGTGACGAGCATGCACCCCCTCGAACTCTCGGAGCAGGTGCTCTCGACGGGGGTCATCGATCAGCCACTCAACAGAGTGACGAACGAACTGCATGAATTGGCCGATGATCTCGCCATCGTCGAAAGCTTCAGCCATTGCGTCACCTGGGATTCGGGGGACGGCGTCGTCTCGTTCGACGCTTCTGGTGTTGGCGCAGGCACCAACGTGGTGGCCGCCTTGCGTGCGTGGCGCAGTGACCCGTTCAATGCTCTCGTGTACACCCACGGACATGCCGATCACATCGGTGGCAGCCCGGCCTGGAGCGCAGATGCCGAACGCACAGGGCGAGCGCTGCGCGTGATGGCCCACGAAAACGTGGCCGCACGCATCGACCGTTACAACGCCACGAACGAATGGAACGTGCTGATCAACCAGCGCCAGTTCGGTGGCATCCGCTCAGACATGGGACTCGACATCGGCGAGGATCTGAAGCGCTTCCTCCCCCGTTCCACGCTGCGCCCCACCGAAACCTTCGACGACACGATGTACCTCACCTTCGGTGACACGAGCGTGGAGTTTCACCACGGCCGCGGCGAGACCGACGACCACCTGTGGGCGTGGTTTCCCGAGCGCAAGTGGATCATGGCAGGCGACTTCATGATCTGGAACTACCCGAATGCAGGCAATCCACAGAAGGTGCAGCGCTACGCACTCGAGTGGGCACAGTCGCTGCGCCGAATGATCGCCCAAGGCCCCGAGCTGCTCGTTCCTGCGCACGGCCTCCCGATAGCTGGAAGAGAACGGATCACTTCGGTACTGACGGACATCGCCGACTCACTTGAATCACTCGTACGTCAAGTGATCCAGATGATGAATGCGGGCAACACGTTGGATGAGATTATCCACACGGTGAAGGTGCCCGACGAAGTGTTGGCCAAGCCATACATGCGGCCGCTGTACGACGAGCCGGAGTTCGTGGTGCGCGGTATTGGCGCCTGTACGGAGGCTGGTGGGACGGCGCCGCGTCTCGACTCAAGCCCGCACCCGATTCCGTGGTTGCAGGCGAACTTGCCGCAATGGTGGGTGGTGCAGACATTCTCGCCAAGCGCGCATCTGAACTCGTAGACAGCGACTTACGCCTCGCCTGTCATTTGATCGATTTCGCCGGTTGGGCAGCCCCCGAGGACGCAGCGATACATGCCGTTCGCGCCGAGATCTACGAGAAGCGACGCAAGGCGGAGCTATCGCTGATGAGCAAGGGCATCTTCAAGGCTGCGGCCCGCGAGTCACAGGCCGTGGTCGACAAGCACCGCTAGCTGCGCTCGCACACCACCCGATCGCGGTCCTTGTCCAAGCGTGCGTTGGCGCGATAGAGCGCCGGACTCACCACAGGCCTTGACGACACTCGGCCAACTACTCGTCCGCGCACCTTGTCCACCGCGGCACGAGACGCACGTACGCCGTCCCCGTAGTCGCGCCGCAACTCCGAACATGTCGCGTAGCTACGCAATCCGGCGTACCGCGTACTGATCGACGCAAGCGGAGTTCGGCCCACACTCAGCGTCAACGTAACCGTGCCCCGCTTGGCGCCGACCGCCTTCATCGAGACGCGGATTTGGCCGTGAGACCTTGTGGAAGCGCTCTGCGAGGTCAACTCGCCTCCGAGTGAACCGACCTGCAACACCGTGGATGGCGCCGGACCCTCTGGGTCGAACTCGACCGAGTAGTCGACCACCGCACCGTCGAGCAGCGGCACCTGATACGACACGGCATCGGTGACGAGCACCACATCGGTCTCAGATTCGAAGAACTCCTCGACCGTCTGTGGTTCCACTTGCGGCGGAATGGTCACCGTCACTGCCACCGACGTCGTCGGGAACACGGCGTTCTCGATGTAATCGCCGCCCTCGATGTGTCCGCCCCCAGGGAGCGTGAACGTATTCGTTGCCTCGTTGTACACCGAATCGCGCCAGCCAGCAACGTTTCCACCTTCGGTCTGACGGGTCTGCAGGACAGTGCGCATTCCGGCGAAGGATCCGCTTCCGCAAACTTCGACCGTGCACACGATGACGTTGCTCACCGATCCATCTGGTTCGACGACTGCCCAACCGCAGGCATACCCCGGATCGAAACATGGATTGCTCGAACTCGCAGTAGTGGTGGCGGGAGCGGAAGTCGTCTCAGGGCTCGATGACGAGACCGGTGCCGATGAAGTTGGAGACTCGGCCACCGATGAGCTGGAGGGTGCCTCCCCCTCGGCAGAGACGGGAGCGATGTGACCGATGGCGACGCCAAAAATCATCATCACTGCCAGAGCCACTCGTTTCATACCACGACTGTACCTAGTGTCCATCAGTTTCTGATCGTCCATCACGGTGTCGGTGGCTGAACGTTCTTCGATTCACGCGCCGCCAACTCTGCTTCTGCCTCGGCGATGTCCTTGCGCAGACGATCGATGAACTGGTCCTTGCGCGACATGGCCACCGCGACCCCAAACGCCACGCGCTGGTGCACTTGACGCATGGATGCCGTATCCGCTGCAAGGCCCGACGTCTTCTGCCTGTTGGAGACGGGTAGGTACAAGATCGCGCTGTCGTTGTTGAGATCCTTCAATTCGTAGGCGAGCAGACTGTCCCACTGAAACTCCCGATTCTGTTTCGAACCGAGGAAGACACCACGTTGATCGGTGACCACGAACTGACCAGTGTCGATCACCGCGGGCACCTCCTCACCGGGAATCGACCTGCCGCGGAAACCTGATTGGCGAACCGAGAGCCGATCCGTCAACCTGAACGACGCACCCGTCGAACCGCCGCGGAACTTGCTCGGAGTCGTCTTCGTCTCCACGAGCCCCACCTCGGACACCACGCCGATGACGTGCTCATCCTTCTTCGCCACGATTCCATTCGGCAGCGACTCGTCGAACTGCGATTCATGGTTCTCGAAGAACGCGAGGGCATCGCGCAGATGCCGCACCTCATCGCGCAGGGTTTGCAACTGGTTCGCCTCTGAGCCTGTGCCGTACTTCTTCTGCCACTTCCGACTGGCGAAGACCAAGGCAACCACCACCGGAATGACGAGGATCGTCGACCACTCAGGCGCCCGCTCGGAGAGATTGCCGAAAACGACGATGCCAACGAGCACGATCGCCACCAACTGCCAACGCTTGAGGCGGTTCACCACGAGGTCCTCTTCTCCGAGAGATTCTCCGTCATCACCCACTAGTCCAGCAGAGCCCTGTGGCGGGGATGGGGTCGACGCACCACCAGAGCCAGCAGACACATTGCCAATCAGGAGTGGGCACGACGGGACTCGAACCCGGGACCTCCACCATGTCAAGGTGGCGCTCTAACCAACTGAGCTACGCGCCCTAAAGCCCTCTCAGCCTAACTGCAATGTCTGAGCACTCAGTAAGCGATTTTCCGAAGAGGGGCCTCTCCGCGCGCCAAGAATGCAACCGGGATGCAACGAATCACGTCTATTTGGCGGGAATGATGACGGTGTTCGATGTCGTGCCATCGGTCGTTTTCACATACACATAGGTCTTCTTGCCCGTCTTGCGCGACCAGGTGAACGTGCCATCTTGGCGAACCGTGATTTCTACGTTCCCCTCGGCGTAGGACGTTTGACCTGGAAACCTGAGCCACGGCTTCAAGATGGTGCCCGCTGGGTATCCATCTGACTGGCCATTGATGATCACACGGTCCTTCCCATCCACTACGGCACGGTCACCAACAATGAACAACGATCTCTCGCCTGTTACTTCTTCAGTCGGTTGAGATGCGACAAACTGCCCGTCGCCAAATGCACGCATTGGACGGACGTAAAAAGGGCGCGCCGGTGGCTTCATGTTGCCCGAGAGAGTTTGCACGCGGTCAAACTGCTGACCGTCGGCGAAATACTGGGTCCACGCGGTCCTTCCGTTGTAATCGCTCGATGTCCAGTAATAGCCGCGCTCGAACTGCCCAACCGGTGTCAATTGCGGACCCGTGCGGCCGTGTGACAACCACCGGAAGGCCTCGTTGAGTTCACCCTTTGAAGGAAGGAACCAGTCGCTGAAACCATTGCACGGTCGTGACGCAAAGTTTGCCGCCGAAAACGAGTGGGTGCCTTTCGTCAAGAGACGCGTGTTTGCCGCGCCCGCACCGATCGCCTTCGATCGCACCCGAGCATCTGCCGTGGGAAACAGTGATCCCGTACCCCTCGACGAGTAGGCAACGCGAGCGATCTCGCACGATTTTGGCGCGATTTCCAAATACCGGCCCCACGACTGGTTCGAGCCCGCGTCGTAGACGATGATGCCGCCACCAGGACCAATGTTTCCCACCTGACATGCAACGGCAAACTGCGAACACGCGGTGTTGGTGGTTGGGGCATCGACCAATGGCCTGAACGGTGGGAGCGCACCTGTGTACGGAAATGAACGAACGCGAATCACATGCATCGGGGCTGGTGCAAAGTCTGAACCGACGTGCCTGGCGCTCTGCTGATACATCTTGTTGGACTTCAGGTTGGGGATGATCCCATTGGCATCCGTGAATTGCGTGCCGTCAAGAAAGAGTTGATACCAGGCAAAGGCATCCTCGGATTCCGACGATGTCCACACCGGAAATGGGCGGTAGTTGGCAACGCGTGGATTGAGCTTCCAGAAGTCGTACAACGCGTCGAGTTCATCTTTCGAGGGAATGAACCAGTCGGTCGATGCGTGGTCCACCGCCAAAGGCGAACCCGCCTGCAGCATTGCACCCGTATTGACCCGCCCCATCCCAACCGCCATTGTCATGCGTTGCAGAGCGGTGTTGCCAACCGCGCCGTATCCGGACACCAACCCCCACGTTCCCGTTGCCTTCGTTGCAGTCTTTTCAGCCTCGAGGAAACGCCCCCACCACTGCTGACTTCCAGCGTCGTAGAAAATGATCCCGCCTTTTGGACCGGTCATCCCGACGGCACACCCTTCACCCGTCTCCTGGCATGTGGAGGCAGACACCGACACCACGGGCGCCGCGATGAGCAGGGTGACGGATGCGATGAGCGCGGTCAGTGCAGCTAGAGCGAGAGGTTTCTTCATGTTGAATCGACATTTACCCTACAACGATCAGTCGGCAATGTGTAGTCGCAGGCTCACCTCATTGGCCATCAATCGCCCAGCGCGCGTGAGCAACATCCGATCACCGTTACGGAATAGAAACGGAGCCAACTCTTCGTGATCTTGAGCGCTGAAGGAACCGACTGGAACGCCTTCACGCATCCGAATGAGCAACTGCAGCTCCTCGAGACGACGAGTCTCGTCGTCCAATTGCTCGCTCGAGGACACGGGCTCTTCGCCCTTGGTCACCATTTCGATGTAGCGATCCGGCGTGCGCACGTTCCACCACCGTTGACCCCGACGATGACCGTGGGCGGCGCTACCGAACGCCTCGTAGTCGCCCTGCAGCCAGTAGATGCGGTTGTGCAAACACTCATGTCCAGGCTTGGACCAATTCGAGATCTCATAGTTGACGAGGCCGTGTTCCACCAGAAGATCGTCCACCAGTTCGTACTTGGTGGCCTGATCGTCATCGTCGGGATGACGAGAGTGGTCTTCGGCAAGTGGTGTTCCCGGCTCAACCGTGAGGGCATAGGCAGAAACATGTGGCGGATCAAGTGCAACTACATCTTCGACCGTCGTTCGCCAGTCGGCAACGGTCTCCCCCGCGCCGCCGTAGATGATGTCGAGGTTGAAGGAGCGAACGCCGCTTGCCTTCACCAATTCGACGGCACGAACCACGTTCTCGCGATCGTGTTCCCTTCCCAATGCCGCGAGCACGTGAGGCGCGGTCGATTGCACGCCGAGCGAAATGCGGTTCACGCCGGCATCCGTGTACGTGCGCAACAGTTCTGCGGTGACGTTGTCGGGATTGCACTCCACCGTCACCTCTGCGGACGCACTACGCGGGATCGCATCGATCACCTCGGCCAACAACTCGCCGGGCACCATGCTCGGCGTACCACCACCAACGAAGATCGAGTCGACCTCCGGCATACCGTTCGCCACCGTGCGCTCGATGTGCGTCCTGACGGCCTGCATGTACTCGGCCGCCAGGTAGTGACGATCGGTGAACGTGGCGAATGCGCAATAGTCGCAACGCTTCGAGCAGAACGGCACGTGGATGTACGCGCCGAAGAGGTCGGTCGCCATCAGGCCGTCGGCGGCACGAAGACGAGGTCCAGTTCGGACAGTCGCTTCGCCACTTCGTCCACCGGCACGTTCAAGATGACAGCGATTGCCCGCACGTCCTGCTCGCGCACGGTGATCACCTTGCCGTTGAAGTCCTGGCGCTGCACCTGGATCATCCGCAGCAGGCGTTCGAGCATCTTGAAGTCCGCACCCTCGCGCGTGGAGAGCTTCGCCACGTCGATGCGCAGCTTGACGGGCGCTCCAGACACGCGGATGGCCTCCACCTGCAGCGGGTCGCGTGGCAACAACTGGTCCACCGTGACTCCGTAGAACTTGGCCAATCTCTCGAGGCGCTGCACCGAGATCATGCGCTCGCCACGCTCGTACGCACCCATCACCGAGGCCTTGAACTCCTGCCTGGTCTGCGACTCCACGTCGGTCAGGGCAAGCCTCTTCTGCTTGCGGATCTGCCTCAGGCGCTCCCCCAGTTGGCGGGCGAAGCCGAGGTCCTCCGCGCTCTCTTCGCCTGGGGTGACGGCGTCGGTCACGATGCCCGCCCGCGCAGATCGGTCAACATCACGCCTGCAACTATTGCAGCAGTCTCTGCCCGAAGCACGAAATCGCCCAGGCTCACCTTGTTGGTGAAGCCGGCGAGCTCGTCGTCAGTGAAGCCACCCTCAGGTCCGACCACGACGAACCGAGTAGCGGAGGTGAGAGGCTCCCCGCTGGGTTCTGCAACCGACGCGCCCGCGCGGGCCATCGCACCGACGTCATCGACCACCTGCAGCGATGGAAGCCACGTTCGACGACTCTGCATGGACGCTTCGCGCACGACCTTGGCGAGCCGCTCCACATGGCGCTCGCGGCGACCATCTTCCCAGCGCACCACTTGGCGCTTCGCCGACGCGACGATGACGATGTCGTCCACCCCCACCTCGGTCAGTTTCTGGGCGACGAGCTCAGGTTTCTCACCCTTGATCGGCACGAACGCAACACCGACCCGCCAAGCAGGCTCGGCGTGGCGTTCGACTTCGGAATTCGATCGCACGGAGCCGTCCTTACCAATCGATGCCATGCACCACGATCCGCGCCCGTCGCTCACCGACAATTCGTCGCTCTCCCGTATGCGCAGGACGCGCAACAAGTGATGTAAATCGTCGTCGCTCAGTTGCGGAGTTTCGATGTCGTCGACGAACACGTGCGCCGCAGATCGGCGCAACCGTTCGATCACGAGAATGCCGACTTGATCTTCTGGAACAATCCCGAGTCGCCACCCGACACGTGCTCGCCGCGCTCCTCGGCCAACTTGCTCAGCAACTCGCGTTCGGTGTCGCTCAACTTTGTGGGGGTCTCCACAACGACCCGCGCCCGCAAGTCGCCACGACCGCGCCCCCGTCCCGTTGCGGCGAGGCGTGGTACGCCGCGGCCCTTCAACACGAACTCTTTGCCGAACTGCACGCCGGCTGGGACGACCAACACCTCGTCCCCATCGAGCGTGGCGAGCGTCAACTCGGTGCCGAGAGCCGCCTGCGCGATCGACACCACGACGTCGGTGACTAGGTCGTCTCCGTCGCGTTGGTACGTCGAGTGATCCGCAACTCGCAGGTGCACGTACAAATCTCCGGGCATTCCTCCGCGCGGCCCCACTGCACCTTTGGCCCCCAGGCGCAGGGTCTGACCGTCGGCGATACCGGCAGGCACGTCCACCGTGGAGGTCATCTCTCGCTCCCGACGGCCGTCCCCGCGACACGTCCCGCACGGCGACTCGATCACCATGCCCATGCCGCTGCAACGACCGCAGGCCGACGTCGTGACCATCTGACCGAGCATGCTCTGGCGCACTCGACGCACTTGGCCCGTACCACGACACTCCGCACACGACGTGGGTGACGTGCCCGCTCTCGCGCCAGTACCCGTGCACTCGTCACACACCACGGCGGTGCGCACACGCACCTCGGTGGTGCAGCCAAACACTGCTTGTTCGAAGGCGATGTCGGCCACCGTCTCCACGTCACGGCCACGTGGCGGTCCGCTCGGACCGCGCGACCCGCCACCGAAAGGCGATGCACCGCCGAAGAACGCATCGAAGATGTCGCCGAAGCCGCCCATGCCGAATGGATCCCCGCCGCCCGCGGCAGAACCGACACCGGCCTCGCCGAACTGGTCGTAACGCGCACGCTTCTCGGGATCGGACAGCACCTCGTAGGCGCGGGACACTTCCTTGAACTGCGCCTCGGCCTCGGGGTCGTCCGGGTTGGCATCGGGATGCAACTCGCGCGCCTTCTTGCGGTACGCCTTCTTGATCTCGTCAGCAGACGCTCCGCGGGCGACGCCGAGCAGTGCGTAAAAGTCCTGCGCCATCGGGCTTAGCCCTCGGCCAGGCGCCGACCGAGTCGGTCACTCACCACTTCGACGGTGGCGAGCGCTTGCGGGTAGTTCATGCGTGTGGGGCCGAGAACACCCACGGTGCCCACCTGGGTTCCATCCGCGATCACCGGCGAAAGCACCACCGAACACGCCGCCAGAGGCTCCACGCCATGTTCTGCGCCGATGGCGACCGTCAAACCGCGATTGATCATGTCGCGTACGAGCGACACCATCACGTACTGCTGCTCGAGCGTGTGCAGCACGGAGCGCACGATCTCCACTGCATCGAACGCCTCGGCCATTGCCGACGCGCCACCAACGAACACCGACTGATCCACCTTGCGCGCCGTCACCGCAGAGAGCACGCGACTCGAGACACCATCGATCAGCTCGTTGCCCGACAACACGAGCGGACCGACTTCTGCGAGCGACTTGCCCACCATCATCTTCGAGAGGTGCTTGGTGATGTCGGCAAGTTGATCGTCACTGAGCATGGTCGCCAGATCGATCGGCTCGCTCTCCACCACACCATTCGACATCACCACCACGAACGTGGCGTGGTGCTGCGACAAACCGACGAGCTGCACCGAGCGCACCGTGGCGACTTCCGTCTTCGGCCCCATCACGACGGCGGCATAGTTGGTGAGTTGGGCGAGCAACATGCTCGTGCGCTGCAGCGTCTCCTCCAGACGCCCGTGCGCCATGTCGAAGAACTCTCCCACCCTGACTTGTGCCGATTGGGCCAGCGCGCCCTTCGGCGCGACATGATCCACGAAGTAGCGGTAGCCCTTGTCGGTCGGGATCCGGCCCGCCGACGTGTGGGGTTGGACGAGGAACCCCTCCTGCTCGAGGTACGACATGTCGTTACGCACGGTGGCCGAGGAGACGTTCAAACCCGCCGACTTGACGATGTGCGCGGAGCCGACGGGCTGGCCCGTCGTGATGTATTCCTGCACCACGGCACAGAGAATCGCGGACTTTCGCTCGTCAAGCATGTGCGTTCAGGATACCCACCACCCAAATTGGGGGTGAGACCGTGCCTACTTGCCCGAGACCGCCTTGTACCGGGCCAACGATTCCTCGCGCTCCACGGCGTGATCGACGATGGGCGGTAGGTACGGGTTCAGCATGCCGAGCTCCCAGGGCTGGTGCACCATGTCGTCGGCGACGTCTGCCAGTTGCGGCAACCACTCACGCACGTACTTGCCCTGTGGGTCGAACTTCTCACCTTGCGCCACCGGGTTGAAGATGCGGAAGTATGGGGCGGCATCGGTGCCCGTGCCGGCCGTCCACTGCCATCCGTGGTTGTTCGAGGCGATGTCGCCGTCGACGAGGTGCCGCATGAAGTGTCGAGCGCCCCACTGCCACGGCAGATGCAGATCCTTGACGAGGAAACTCGCCACGATCATGCGCACTCGATTGTGCATCCAACCCGCGGCGAGCAGCTGCTTCATCCCGGCGTCGACGATCGGATAACCCGTCTCACCCTTGCACCAGGCATCGAAGCGTTGTTTGGCCTTCGCGCCGGTGTCGAGCTTCATCGCATTCATCTTCGGCTGCAGGTTCTCCCAGATGGTGCGCGGCTGATGGAACAACACGTCCGCGTAGAACTCGCGCCAGCACAACTCACTGCGGTAGTGCGCCTGCGATTTCGTGTCGTTCAGATCGGCAAGAAGCGTGCGTGGGTGCACCAAGCCGAAACGCAGGTACGGAGAGAGCATGCTCGTGCCGTCCGTGTCCGGATTGTTGCGGATGTCGTAGTACGAGTCGAGCGCGCGCTCGGAGAACTCGTCCCAGCGCTCGAGAGCAGCAGCCGCGCTCGCCACCGGCAACGAGGCTGCACACTCGGGCTCATCGGGGAACCCTTCGCATTGCACCTTCGGCGAAACTGCCCACGTTGCCTTCGGCACTGCGAAGGGTTTCGGCCAGCCGACCGTTTGCCACACCTTGTAGAAGGGCGTGAACACCGCGTACGGCGTGCCATCACCCTTGCGCACGGTGCCCGGCTCGACGGCGTATGCCGAGCCGCTTTGCACCAGGGTCGATCCATTGGCTTGCAGCGCCTTGGCCACGTCCGAATCACGCTTCATGCCGTAGGGCGCGAAGTCGCGGGCGACGAAAACCTCCTTCGCTCCCACCGACTTCGCCACACGAGGGATCACTTCCCGAGGATCGCCATGGAGAATGAGGAGCGCGCCACCCATCTCTTCGTCGAGTCGACGAAGTGCGCGCAACATGAACGCCATTCGCGGGGCACCCGACACCGAGAAGGTCGGGTCGAACACGAACACGGGAAGCACCTCGCCACTCGCAGCCGCGCGGCTGAGCGCCTCGTTGTCGGCGAGGCGCAGGTCGCGCCTGAACCACATCACTACGGGAGTCGTCATCACCCAGCAGTCTCGCCCATCAGGGTCGACCGGCCATCACGCTGCGCCGACTTGGCCGTCCAGCGCCACAACCACGCCCCGCTCACCAGCGCGATCAGCCCGCCGTAAGCCAGCGACCACTCGGCACTCACCGCATCGGCGATCACGCCCGTGACCGGCCCACCGATCGGCGTGCTACCGAGGAACGCGACCGCGGTGAGCGCGAGCATGCGACCACGCATCTCCGGCGGCGACTCCTGCTGCGTGAGCGACGTGATACCCGCCATCATCGCTGCCCCACCGAGGCCGAGCGGAATGGCCCATATGAAGGCGATCCAGACGTTGGGTGAGAAGGCCATGCCGATGTTCGAGACAGCGAGCACCAACACGTTGCCCGCAACCCAGCGATACGTGGCGTGGGTGAGACGCGCGGTGAGCAATGCGCCGATCAGGCTGCCCACCGACGTCGTGCCGATGATCCAACCGAAGGCCGTCGGCATGTCCCACCGCAGGTCCGCGAGCTTCGGCAGGCTGACGCTGTAGTTGAACGCGAACGTGCTCACCAACGTGAACACGATGAACAGAACGCGCAGGCTCTCGTTGTCCCGCACGTAGCGGAGCCCGTCGCGCACCGGCGTACCCCCGGCAGGTGCGGGCGTGGTCGGGTACATGTCCCTCCGTCGAATGGCGAACAGCCCACCGAGCATCGCCGCGTACGACACACCGTTGATGACGAACAGCCAGCCCACCCCGATCGGACCGACGAGTAGGGCCGCGATCGCCGGGCCGAAGATCCTCGAACCCGTCATCGTGGCCGTGTTCAACGACATGCCATTGGAGAGATCGGACGTGGGGACGAGCTCGGTGATCAGACCGCGACGCGCCGGGTTGTCGATCGCACCGATGACACCGAGGAAGGCAGTGAGAACGAACACCAGTACGACACTGCGCGCACCGGCCAACACGAACGCGCCGAGCACGAGTGCCTGGAGGGCCTGCAGAACCTGCGTGATCTTCGTGATGCGCAAGCGATCGTGACGATCGGACAAAGCACCCGCCCACGCGCCGAGGAAGAGCATCGGGACGAACTGCAAGGCGGCGTTGATGCCGAGCGTGGTGGCATTGCCTTCGAGTTCGTAGAGGAACAGCGACGTCGCAGTGAACTGCATCCACGTGCCGACGTTGGAGAGCAGGAGTCCGACGAAATAGATGCTTGCGTTACGGTGCCGCAACGAGCGGAACATGCCGCCGTTGGCCGACTCAGGCATCGAGCTTGAGGGCGGAGATGAAGACGTCTCCCGGCACCTCGACGCGGCCGATCGACTTCATCTTCTTCTTGCCTTCCTTCTGCTTCTCGAGCAACTTGCGCTTACGCGAGATGTCGCCTCCATAACACTTGGCGAGCACGTCCTTGCGCTTCGCCTTGACCGTCTCGCGCGCGATGATGCGACCGCCGATCGCGGCCTGGATCGGCACGTCGAACATCTGTCGCGGAATCAGTTCCTTCAACTTGTCGCACATGCGCTTGCCGTAGTCGTAGGCCTTGTCGCGGTGGACGATCGTGCTGAAGGCGTCAGCTGGCTGTGCGTTGAGCAGGATGTCCACACGCACGAGATCGCTCGGTCGATAGCCGGCCAACTCGTAGTCGAGGCTTGCATAACCCTGCGACTTGCTCTTCAACTGGTCGAAGAAGTCCACCACCACTTCGGCGAGTGGCATGTGATATTGCATGTCGACACGCTCCGGCGAGAGATACTCGAGCTTCAACAATTCGCCACGGCGGTCCTGGCACAACTCCATCAGTGCACCCGTGTACTCCTTCGGCGTGATGATGCTGACCTTGAAGAACGGCTCTTCGATGTGCTCGATGTAGTTGGTGAGCGGGAGGTCGGAGGGGTTGTCCACCACCACCGTCTCGCCGTCGGTCTTGACGACGCGGTACTCCACCGACGGTGCCGTGGCGATGAGAGCGAGATTGAACTCGCGCTCGAGGCGCTCCTTCACGATCTCCATGTGCAACAAGCCGAGGAAGCCACAACGGAAACCGAAGCCAAGCGCACCCGACGACTCGGGTTCGTAGGTCACCGACGCGTCGTTCAGTTTCAGTTTCTGCAGACTCTCGCGGAGGTTCTCGAAGTCGTCTCCATCGATCGGGAACAGGCCGCAGAACACCATCGGCTTGGGGTCGCGATAACCGGCCAGAGGATCACTTGCCGGAGCCGAGGCGAGCGTGACGGTTTCTCCCGAACGCGCCTCGCCGACGTCCTTGATACCGGCAATGAGATAGCCCACCTCGCCCGGGCCGAGACGATCCACCGGGGTGGAGGCCGGCATGCGCGCACCAATCTCGATCACTTCGTGCGTCGCACCCGCCTGCATGAACAGCAACTTGGACGAGTTGGTGATCGAGCCATTCATCACTCGAATGCTCGACACCACGCCGCGGTACGTGTCGTACTGCGAGTCGAAGATCAGAGCCTGTAACGGAGCATTCAAGTCACCCTTCGGTGACGGAATCCGCTCCACGATCGCGTCGAGCAACTCCGGCACTCCCTCACCCGTCTTCGCCGAGATACGCAGGATGTCCTCGGCGGGAATGCCGAGCACCTTCTCGATTTCCATCGCATAGCGATCAGGATCCGCGGCCGGCAGGTCGATCTTGTTCAGCACCGCGACGATCTCGAGGTCGTTCTCGAGCGCGAGGTAACAGTTGGCGAGCGTCTGCGCTTCGATTCCCTGGGCCGCGTCCACGACGAGCACGACCCCCTCGCAGGCGGCAAGCGACCGGCTCACCTCGTAACCGAAGTCAACGTGCCCAGGTGTGTCGATGAGGAGCAGCCAGTGCCCCTTCCCTCCGACTCGCACGTTCTGGGCCTTGATCGTGATACCACGCTCCCGCTCGAGGTCCATCGAGTCGAGGTATTGCGCACGCATGTCCCGGGCCTGCACCGCCCCGGTCATCTCGAGGATGCGGTCGGACAACGTGGACTTCCCGTGATCGATGTGGGCGATGATCGAGAAGTTGCGAATCTTGGCGAGGTCCATGGGCCGTTTCCGTCGTGCCCGCTCGGTTCTGCGGGCACAGAGTCGGCGAGAAGACGCTCAAATTCTACTGTTGGGCACCCTCGGGGTCGCTGTTAGCCTGCAAGTTCCCGTAAACGGTCGTCACGAAGGAACCAATAAGTGGCAAACATCAAGAGCCAGAAGAAGCGAATCCTCACCAACGCCAAGGCCACTGCGCGCAACCGCGCCACCAAGAGCGAGGTTCGCACCCGCCTGAAGACGGCCAACGAGACGATCGGCACCGAGGACAACGCCGAGGCCCTCCGCCTCGCAGTGAAGCGCCTCGACATGGCCGCCGCAAAGCGTGTGATCCACCCGAATCAGGCAGCGCGAAAGAAGAGCCGCCTGATGAAGAAGATCAACGCCGCCGCGAAGAAGTAATCCCGCTCAGCCTGCTCAGGCGGGCGATCAGGATCTCCATCGTCAATTCCTCTTCGAGGTCGCGCCCTCCCCGCAGGTCGACGTCGGCCCGCGCCAACAGTTGCACCGCTGCCGAGACGTTGCGCGGCCCCATTCGCCGCGAGACGTCCATGTACTTGCGCGCCTGAAAGTCACTCTTCGAGCCGATCAACGACTTGGCATCCGCCACCGAGCCGATCGTCGGGCCGTCCAAACGCAACAACTTGGAGTAGTGGTTGTGCAAGAGCGACATCACCTGCAACGGGTGGTACTCGCCGCTGCGCACCATCCGTCGCAACATCGCGAGCGCCGTCGCGGAGTCGCCCTTGTCGATGGCGTCGGTGAGATCCCACGGGAGCACGCTCCCCTTCTCGCCGAGGAACGGCTCGACGTCGGCCATCGTCAACTTCTTCGCGGTGACGTACGTGGAGGACAACCCCTCGAACAGGGACGGCAAGCGAGCGCGATCCTCACCCAACCAATCGACCATCCTCGCCACCGCACTCGCCTCGATCGTGAGACCGGCCTCTTTCAACGTCTCGTCGAACCAGTCGAAGACCTCGTTCTTGCGACTCGGCGGGTTCGTGTCGAACTCCGTGACGCCGACGTTCTTCAAGGCGTCCATCACCGACTTGGCCAACTTGGAGGTGGAGGTGAGTACGAGATGCGAGGAGGGTTCGGCGACGGGCAGGTACTTCACCAGCGGCGACAACTGGTCCACCGTGGCCTCACCCAGTTCACGCAGCACGACCACCTTCAGGTCCTGGAACAACGACTGGGTCTGTGCCGCCGATACGGCGTTGTCCACCACCCCGGCACGTTCGTCGGCTGACACGCCTTCGAGATCGAAACTCTCGTAGGTAGTGGTGCGGTCCCGATCGCCCACCAACTCGTCCACCAAGTCGGTGAGTCGCGCGAACACGAGTCGCGAGTCGGAACCGAGCACGAGGAAGACCGCCATGTCCCTAGTGTCGCAGACTCGCCACCTCGGCGATCTCCCGCAACGCAACGGTCGCGAGTGAGACGGGAAGCATGAGCAGCCGCCAGAGCCACCCGAGGTCCCACCCTGTAGATGTTTCGACGAGTACATCGAGGAACCCGACGACGAGGCCCAGTGGGAGTCCCACCACCATCACGAACCCCGCCAGCGGAACGGCCGGCATGTTGGTGACGAGCCCGACGATCGAGAAGCGTCCGAACACCCCGAGTGAAACGGGAATGACGGCCACTTGTGCGCCAGCCGTCGTGCCAAGTGCCGTGCTCAACCAGGTCGGTCCGGGAATCGCCGCCGTGACACGCGGGGCGAGCACCACCATGCCCCAAGTGGCCGAAACGGACAACAAGAAACCGACCGACCACACGAGTAGTGGATCGACGAGAACGAGACCGATCGTTACCACACACAACACGCGTAGCGCGCTCGCCCTCCTTCCCCTCCAAGTCGCGAACAGGGTGACCACGGCGACGGCCGCAGCGCGGACCACCGATGGCTCGGCCCGCGTGACCACGACGAACCATCCCACGAGCAACACGGCGAGCTCCGTGCGCCACGAAGCGCCCAAGCGGTTGAGGAGGGGTTGGACGAGGGCGAGGACGAGGGCGATGTTCTGGCCCGAGACGGCGGTGAGATGGGACAACCCGGCATCACGAAATGCCGCCACGAGATCCTCTCCTTGACGTCGTTCGTCGCCGACCACGAGGCCGAGGAACAAGCCTCCGGTCCCCCATGTCGTGTGATCGCTAGCCCGCAGCAACAGTGAGCGCGCCCGATTCGTGCTGCGGTGCAGCGGCGAGGCCGAGCCGACGCGTGGAGACACCCACGTGGGTTCGAAGGTGCCGACCAGGTGGCGCCCGAGATCGAACGAGTTCACCTTCCGCGGAGAGCGGCGACCTTCCACCGCCACCACTTCGCCGAATTCGCCGGACATCAGTCGTCGCCCCGACTCCCCGCCCGCGACGACCGAGAACCGTTTGCCGTCGATCTCCAGCGTGGTGCGGACCGTTCCCGACTTCCACTGCGGATCGGCGCGCACGACGGCGAGTCCCGCAAATGAGCGGTCGAACGACGCGATGTGACTGGCGAGCGCATTGGACGACGAGACGATCGCAGCGACCGCCGTCAGCGACAACGCGAAGCCCGCGGGTACACGTGCAGCCGTCACGACACACAACAGAGCGACGACGAATGCGAGCACTCGACCGATCGTCGGGACGTGCAGTCCAGCGCCGAGACGCGCAGCGACCACCAGGACCAATGTCATCCACACGAGTCGGCGCGAGTGTCCACCAGCGTCGGGGTTCGCGTCGTACGCTTGCAGGGTGCCGTCAGAAGACATCGACACCCGTCGCGCCACACCTCGCGTCGTGCCCGACGGCATCATCGCCAACCGAGCACTCGTGCGCTCCCGTGGCGCCGCGACCGCGGCAGGATTCGCCGCGAGTGTCGCACTCGTCGGCGTGACCTTGCTCGCGCTCCCTGGCGCGCTCCTCGGGATCCTCGGATTCCTGCTGTTGATCGCGGCGCTGCCCACCCTGCCGATGTTCGGCGTACCCGCCACGGCGGGGGCCACCGTCTACCTGTTGGGTGTGGTCACCAGCATCGGCGCATGGATCGCCATCGGTCATCTCGCTGCGCTGCGCGCCTCCAAGCGGGCCGTCGTGGACTGGAGCGACTGGCGGCGCGAGTTCATGCCGCTCGCTCTCGGCTTGCTGTTCGGTGGGGTGCTCGCGCTGATCATCGGCGGGCTGATCCTCGGCGCTCTGTAGACGGACCACGAGGAGACGACCTTCTCGTTCACGATGCTTCTCGTTCACCATGTGATGAGTGGACGAATCTGGGCCAACTTGGCAGGACCAATCCCGGGTACGTCGAGCAAGTCCTCAGCCGCCGCAAACGGTCCCTTCGCCGCGCGCGTGTCGACGATCGCCTTGGCCGTCGCCGGCCCCACGCCGGGCAGGTCGTCCAGTTCGCTCGCCGACGCCGAGTTGACGTTGACGAGAGTGCTTCCTGCGACCGCAGCTGGCGATGAGGACTGGTTGGGCGGGCGCGTCACTCGCGCTCCTTTTCGCGGCACGACGACTTGTACGGCGTCGACGAGTGGAGCCGCGAGATTGATGGCGTCGGTGTGTGCCTTGCCGGTCACGCCACCGGCCGCCTCCACCGCATCGATCACCCGGGATCCACTCGGCAACGTGTACACCCCCGGATGCTGCACCTCGCCTGCCACGTGCACGGTGATCGACTGCATGACGTCGTTCGGCGAGACCGCTACGGCCGAAGTGTTGGTTGCCAGCGGTATCGAGTCCTCGACGGGTGGCGGATCGACGCGCACTGCGAAGTAGACGACGAGGACGACGGCGACCACCGTGGTGGTCCCTCCGACGATGCGCCGCCATCCCCACCACTGCACCAATTCGACGATGCGCGCGCGTGACACGCGCGGATGTGTGCGCGAAAACTAGAAGATTTGGGCGGTGAAGCGCCGGCGATACCCCGCCACACGTGGATCATCTAGACCCATCTCCTCGAGAATCTCGAGGAACTTCTTGCGTGCTTCGTCGTCGTTCTTCACGAGAGGAAGCAGGCCCTCGAGGATTTCGTCCTTGCCATCTTGCGGAATCGCGACCGGCTCGTCGAGCGGTGCCGGCTGGGAGTCCACCAGCAGTGCCGACTGGTCGGGCAACAACGAGTTGACGAAGCTCTGAATCTCGTGCTCCGGAAGTGCGCCCATGAATTCACTCACGGGTTGACCATCACGGATTGCATAGACGGCAGGGATCGACTGCACCTGGAATGCGCGGGCAACTCCGGGGTTCTCGTCCACGTTCACCTTGACCAACACCACCTGCCCATTGGTGGCATTGCACACCTTTTCCAGGATCGGCCCGAGTGTCTGACACGGGCCACACCACGGGGCCCACAGGTCCACCACCACGGGCACCGTCCTCGAACGCTCCACCACTTCAGTCATGAACGTTGCGTCAGTTACGTCGATAGCCACACACAAAAACTAGTGCGTACGGCCCCGTAGTGGCCATGTGAGTAGGTTGCTACGACATGGATGATGGCGGCGCACCCCAGGGAATCCGGGTCGAAGCAGTGACGGCGTGGCTGGATGCACACGTTGCAGGAGCACGTTCGCCGTATTCGTTCTCGCTGATCGCGGGCGGACGTTCGAACCTCACGTACATCGTCACCGATTCGACGGGGAGGCGCCTCGTGCTGCGCCGCCCCCCACTCAGTCATGCACTCGCGAGCGCACACGACATGGGTCGCGAACATCGCATCATCGCCGCCCTCCGCGACACGCGAGTGCCCGTTCCCGACGCCCTCGGTCTCTGTACCGACGAGGAGGTCAACGGCGCACCGTTCTACCTGATGGAGTTCGTCGACGGACATGTCATCCGCGATCAGGATGCGGCCATTCACCTTCTTTCCGAACCCGCGCGTACCGCGGCGAGCCACGCACTCGTCGACACCCTGGCCGAGATCCATCGTGTCGATCCCGGCGCGGTGGGGCTGGGCGAACTCGGTCGCCACGAGGGCTACGTCGCACGGCAACTCAAGCGGTGGTACGGCCAGTGGAACGCGTCGAAGACACGTGAACTCCCCGACATCGACGTCGTGCACGAGGAATTGTCCCGTCGGATCCCCGATCAAGGGGCAGCGACCATCGTGCACGGTGACTTTCGGCTCGACAATTGCATAGTTGGCGACGATGGCTCGGTGCGCGCGGTGCTCGATTGGGAGTTGTGCACCCTCGGCGACCCGCTCGCGGACGTCGGATTGTTGATGGTCTATTGGACCGGTCCGAACGACGACACCACGGTGCGCCCGTTCTCGGGCACACAGACACTCGGTTTCCTCGATCGCCGCGACATCGCCGCACGATATGCAGCCACCTCCGGTCGCGACATCTCCCAGATCGACTTCTACGTCGCGTTCGCGTACTGGAAACTCGCCTGCATCATGGAAGGCGTGTTCGCTCGTTACCGAGCGGGGGCGATGGGAGCCACGGACGAGGAGTCACTTCGTTTGTTCAGCGAACAAGTCGAGTTGTCGGCTCAACAGGCCCGCGTGACGCTCGCGCGCCTAGTCTGAGGTCGTGTCCGGCGCCTACCGAATCGCCCCCCAATACGCCGACTCGATTCCGCCAGTAGATCGGCCGCTCCTCATCGTGATGATGACGGGCTGGATCGACGCAAGCAATGCGGCGGCGTCTGCGATGGAGATGATCGTGTCTCGCACCAACGCAACCACGCTGTACGAGTTCGACCCGGACCAGTTCATCGACTATCGAGCACGCCGGCCGACGATGGAGCTGCGCATTGGCGTGAACACGCGTATCGATTGGGCGACACCGAAGCTGTTGCTGGGTCAGGACCGCAACTCCCGCGACGTCCTCCTCTTGGTCGGGCCAGAGCCGGACTCCAAGTGGCAGTACTTCGCAGCCGAGGTGGCCAATCTGGCTCGGTCACTCGGGGTGCGCCGCATGCTCGGACTCGGCGCGTATCCCGTCGCCACACCACACACCCGTGAGGTGAAGGTCTCCTGCACGTGCAACTCACCCGAACTCGCCGAATCCCTCCCGTACCTCAAGAATTCACTCGACGTGCCCGCCGGCGTGGAGTCGGTGCTCGAACGGGCGATGGCGCTCGTCGGCATCGACGCGATCGGGTTGTGGGCACAGGTTCCCCACTACGTGTCGTCGATGTCGTATCCAGCCGCCTCCCTTGCGCTGCTCAACGCTGCGAGCGAGGTAGGCAGTGTCGAGCTCGACAACGGCGATCTGCGCGACATGGCGATGGTGTTGCGCGAGCGACTCGATCGGTTGATGAAGGAGAACCCGGAGCACGAGGCGATGCTCAAGCAGTTGGAGTACGCGTTCGACGTGGCCCACTCTCCCGAGGAAACCCCCCTCGTCGACGGACCGCTACCGAGTGGAGATCAACTTGCGGCGGAGCTGGAGCAGTTCCTGCGCGAGCACCGCTCCGACTCCTGATCAGCCGAAGGTGAGACCTTCGAGTCCGCGCAACCACGCACGCACGTTGTTGCCCAGTTCGGCGAGGGCGTAACCACCCTCCTGCAACACCACGGTGGGCAACCCGAGTCCGGCGACGAGAGCGCCGCAGTCGTAGAAGCCCCGGCGGGTGAGACGCAAGTCGCAGATCGGATCACCGTCGAAGGTGTCGACGCCGAGTGAGACCACGACCAGGTCGGGCCCGAAGCGCTGGATCTCGTCGAGCGCGGTGCGCAGCACCTGGAGGAACTCGGTGTCACCCGTGCCTCGCGCGAGCGGGAAGTTCGTATTCGCACCGAGGCCCTTGCCGGCACCACGTTCGTCACTGAACCCCGTCACGTAAGGGTAGGCGCGCACGGGATCGGCGTGCAGTGAGACGTATTGCACGTCGTCACGTTCGTAGAAGATCTGCTGAGTCCCGTTGCCATGGTGGTAGTCGGGATCGAGGACCGTCACCTTCATCCCGAGACTGGAGGTCATGTGATGCGCCACGCTCGCCGCGTTGTTGAAGAAGCAGTAGCCGCCGGAGAGGTCGCGGGTGGCGTGATGCCCCGGCGGTCGGCAGTTGCCGTAGGCGAAGCGCTCACCCCCGAGTACGAGCGATGCTGCCGTCATCGCCACGTCCACTGCACCGCGTGCGGCCATGTACGAACCAGCCGTGATCGGCGTGGTCGTCTCGAAGCACCACCACCCCAACTGCGCGTTGACATGGCTCGGCTCGCTGAGTGATCCCATCGCATTGCGCATCGCGGGGCGATAGAAGAAGTCGGGCACCACTTCGCGCGCCGGTCGGACGTCGCGCTGGTAACGGTCCCATGCATCAGCCAGGAAGTCGTGCAATCCGCGCTCGTGCACGGCGAGGATCGGCCCTATTCCCCATTCGTCCGGTTCGAGCACCTGCATGTCCGGGTCACTCGCAAGCGTGTCGCGAATGATCTCACCGCGGCCGGTGTGTTCGTGTGGTGAATGCGCCCCCGACTCGGCGATCTCTTCCTGCGGATTGTGTCCGAGGTGCGCCGACGAGTGGACGACTTTCACGATCGTCAGTTCAGTCGAAGACGAGCGGGTCGCGCAACGAACGCTTGATCTCGGCGACACCCGACTCGGCGATCGTCACCGTGGCATCCCACAGGCGCCGGGCTTCCTCACCCGTCGGGGCCTGCGAGATGACCGGACCAAAGAGGCTCGCAGGCTTTGCATCCCGCGGATTGAAGGTGAGAATCGGCGTGCCGACGTCCTTGCCCGTGCGCTCGAGCGCTTGGAACGTCTCGAAGCGGATCACCTCGTCGTGGGCCACGTCGTCACACGCAGCGGCCCACTCTGCAGGCAGCGAACTTTCGGCGAGCACCTTGGCGTAGAACGCGCGCGGATCCGCGACCGCTTCTTCGCGTCGGCCCTGCACGTGGGCTGCCTGACCGATCGCCGTGTACACCGACGACACCGCATCGTTGCCCGCAGCCGCGCGACCCGCGCTCGCGATCCGCAGACCCATCAGTCCGATGTCGTGGAGCACCATGTACTGCTCGGGGATGTCGCCGTATCCGCGATCGTCGTTGACCATGCGCAGGGATATGAACTTCCACGCCACTGCGTAGTCACGCTGACGCTGTACCTCGTGCACCCAGCGCGAGGTGATCCAT
>JBJTFU010000046.1:0-5888 GCA_046093585.1 Ilumatobacteraceae bacterium
TCCCATCGTCGTCCCACACCGTCGTGGGGTTCGGCGCGGCGGCGGGGTACGTGCATCCGGTGACGGGTTACTCCGTTGCTGCTTCTCTGCGGGCGAGTAGTCGAGTAGCGGACGCGATCCATCGTGGGATCTCGATGGACCTCTCCGTCGAGGATCGAGTACGGCACACGTGGGATGCGGTGTGGCCGACCAGTCTTCGTCGCACGCGCGCTCTTCACCAGTACGGACTCGCTTCGTTGGCGAGTTTCGATGGGGCCGAGTTGCAGGAGTTCTTCGACACGTTCTTCTCGCTACCTACGGCGGATTGGTCGGCCTACCTGCGCATCGACACTCCACCGTCCGCGATTGCCAAGGTGATGACGAAGTTCTTTTCGCGTATGTCGTGGCGGGTTCGGGCCAAGGTGATGACCGCCAACCCGCTGTCACTCCTTCGCTGAAGTCCTGCGCAGCTCTCGTCGCAAGACGAAGACCCACCCGATCACGACGAAGATCGAGAAGACGATCCACTGCACCATGTAACTCAGGTGTGGTCCCAGGGTGAACTCGGGCTCGGCGATACGCGAGAGGGCCGGGGAGTCGGGGGGTTCGCTCGTGAGCAACTCGAGATACACGGGAACGACCTCGCCATCCAGCTGGCGTGCGATCCTCTCGATGTCGATGCGCTGAACCTCGCGGAGTTCACCCTCACTCGGGTCGGTGACGGCGCCGGTCCGACGCTCGGCCGACAAGCGAACGCGCCCGACGACCGTGACGTCGCCGCTTGGTGCTGCGGGATTCGTCGCCGACAACGGAAGGAAACCCCGGTTGACGAGGACGATCCGCGAGTCGGCGAGTCGCAACGGCGTGACCGGATCGAAACCTGCTTGCCCGAACTGCGAGACGTTCACGACGATCAGGCTCTCGTCAGGCATGTATGTGCCCGCAGCGACGACCGGTAGCCATTGCAAATCCTCGAGCGGCATACCCGAGGCGAGCAACTCCTCGAGAGGGCGCGGAGACTCGTCGAAACGTGCCGTGAGGGTGGCGTTGAAGTCCTGGCGCTCGGGGTGTCGCTGCCACTGCCAGCGCGCCAGGTTGACCATCACGGCGATGCCGAGGATGCACGCCAATGTCAAGGCGATCATTCGTGGTCGGGAGAGCACGCGGATCATGCGACGAGCAAACTACCTCCTTCCGTAATACTCTGCCGATCGTGACCCTGCCGATTGTGACCCCGCCGATTGTAAATAGCGTGCTCGTGTTCGATGGCGACTGCGGGTTCTGTCGATGTAGTGCCCGCTTCTTGGAGCAGCGTGTCCGACCACGCGCCGCCGTGGTGGCGTACCAGCAGGCCGACCTGGATGGATTGTCGCTGACCACTCAGCAGTGCTCCGAAGCAGTGCAGTGGGTGAGTGGTGACGTTCGGCGCTCCGGCGCACGCGCGATCGCTGCCGTGCTGCGGGAGGGCGCGATTGGTTGGAGGATCGCGGCGACGCTCATCGATGCAGCCCCCGTTCGACCGCTGGCTGGTTACGTGTATCGCCTAGTGGCGCGAAACCGTTCTCGTCTCGTTCAGTTCTGCCGCGAGTAGGTCCATCGTCGCAGTGTCGGCGGCGATCAGGCCATCGTGCCAGCGCCGAGGGAGCAGCGCCACGAGATGTTCCCAGGTACCTGTGCGATGTCCGGTGACGACGCGGAGGGCAGCGGTGAGGGCATCGATCGGGTTGTGGTCATACCGAGCCATCAGTGACTCGACCTCGTGCTTCTTCAATGGTCGGGCGATGCGTGCGGCCGTGATCTCACGGTCGAGATAGGGGGAGAAGTATCCCGCGTAGCGATCCTGCAGGTGGGGTAGTTGCCAGTCGCGTCCGGTGACGCGTCCGCGACAGGAGGCGTTACCGCAGGCACAGTCGAACTCGTCGTAGGGAGCCATGTCGCTCATCGCGTAATCGAAGGTGAGTTCTTCGCCCACTTCGATGTCCCTCATCGTGACCACCTGAGTGGCGTTGCGCATGCCGCAATTCGGTTCGCAGGAGTGGTTGATGGTGTCACCGGGCTCGCGTTCGACGGGGCCGACGAAGAAGAGATTCGCCTCGATCTGGATCGATCGGGAAACTCTTTCGGCCGAGAAACGTTGGAGACCTCCGAAGGTGCTTGCGGTGCCCCCGAACGTGGCGACGAGTGAGCCGGCAGGGATCGGATGGAGGGCGAAAGTGCCGAAGCCTTTGTTCCCCAGATCACGCCACTCTGCACTCGGTGTGCGGTAATTCTCCATGACCAGCACCCATTCCAATGGAAACACGAGCCCAATGGCAACACCAAAGCACAGCCCCAACTCCGCCCGCCGTGGTGCAGAGAACGCTAGCGGCTTGTAGTCTGAATGCGTCGCCCTCGGGCGGTGCAGTTACATCACGAGAGACCACAGCAATCCAACTGGTCCGGCAACCGGGCGATGCCCACGGTGCCTTCCGTCGCGAGACGGGGATGTGGCTCCGGATCATCGGAGCACCGGGCCGGAGCAGTTGGGCGAAGACAGGAACTTCATGTCCCAACACGACTATCCCGCTACCGGTGCCTGGCAACCGGGCATGCCTTCGGGGAGCCGCAAGTTCGTGCACTTCCCTAGTGATCGTGGGTTCGCATTGGACGGTGGGTCGTACTTGCGCGACGTCACCTTGGCCTACGAAACGTGGGGCACGTTGAACGCCGACCGTTCGAATGCGGTCTTGTTGTGCCATGCATGGACGGGCGACAGTCACGTGGCTGGACCCGCCGAAGAAGGTCACCCGACGCCGGGGTGGTGGGAAGGCATCATCGGTCCGGGGTTGGCGATCGACACCGACGAGTGGTTCGTGGTGTGCTCGAACGTTCTCGGCGGCTGTCAGGGTTCGACTGGTCCTGCCTCTGCCCATCCCGACGATGGCAAACCCTATGGATCACGTTTTCCGGTGATCACCGTCCGCGACATGGTGCGCGCCCAACTGCGTCTGACCGACATGCTCGGCATCCCGAAGTGGCATGCCGTCGTGGGCGGCTCGATGGGTGGAATGCAGGTGTTGGAGTGGGGCGTCACCTTCCCACATCGGGTGAATGCCATCGTTCCCGTCGCCACGTGCGTGTACTCGACGGCACAACAGATTGCCTGGGGCGCCATCGGAAGGCGTGCGATCAAACTCGATCCGAAGTGGCGTGGCGGCGAGTACTACGACGCTGCACCCGGTGACGGGCCGTGGCAGGGATTGGCGATCGCGCGGATGATCTCGCAAGTGACGTTCCGCAGTGACAACGTCTTCACGGAACGATTCGGTCGCGAATTGATGGACAGCGATGCCGACCACAACGGACTCGGTTTGTGGGATCGGTTCGTGGTGGAGAGTTACCTCGACCACCACGGCGACCGCCTGATCCGACGTTTCGACACGAACAGTTACCTCATCATCGGCAAAGCCATGGACTTGCACGATGTCGGCCGAGGTCGTGTGAGTCTCGAACTTGCCATGTCGCGGATCACGATGCCCGCACTCACCATCGGCATCTCGAGTGACATCTTGTATCCGACCTACCAGCAGAAGCAGATCCACGAACTACTGCAGAAGCAGGGAACCCCGAGTACCTATGTCGAGGTGGATTCCCCGCACGGGCACGACGCGTTCCTGATCAACTTGGACCAGGTAGGGGCGCCAATCAAGCGATTCCTCGAATCTCTCGACAGCAGTTCCAAGTAGCCTCGGTCGCGGCAATGTTCGCCTTCATCGACCTCCGCGTGGCCATCGTGGCAGTGACGTGTCTCGCGGCCTCGGTCGGGCTCGGAACCCTCACGCTGTGGTTTTGGCGCAACTCGCGTCTCGAGACCCCGGTGTTGGCTCCACTCGAGGTGATGAGTGAGCGGCGGTTCACGCGGACTCCCGAAGATCAGCGCGACCGGTTGTTGGACGAGGTCCGTGGATTGGCCCGCACCCATCGGTCGATTGCGCAGTCCTCGCCCAGACGGACCGCTCCGATGCCCGTGGAGCACGAGTGGGAGGCGGGGTTCGACGAGGAGCCGCTCGAGGAGTTCGCACCGGACGAAGAGCGCCCACTGCCGGTGATTGACCCGCTGTTGGGGAGGCGGGGCAACTAACTTTTCGGGCGTGGCTGCATTCGACCCGCAACAGATGATCGACCGATTCAAGGAACGTGCGGCGGCAGTGAAGCGTCGCCCCTTGCCGCCCGTTGCAGGCGAGGAGCGACAACTGTTCATCGCCCAGGCTCAAGAGGACTTCCAGGACTTCGCGATGATCGGTGACGCCGAGGCCACGCTCGAAGACGGCGTGCTCACCTTGCGGATCGATCTGCGACCTCCTTCGTGACGCATACCGAAGCCGAACGTCTTTCGAGCAAGGTTCCGCTCGCTGCGGGATTCATCTCGATGTGCTCGTGGGGTGCGGGTCCTCTGATCATCCGCGGCATCAGTGCCTCGACGTCGACGATCACCGTGATGCGGCTGGCTCTGTCGGTTCCCGTGATGGCTTTCTGGGCATGTCGGACGGGCGGTCGTCTCGACAGACAAGTGATGAGGGACACGGCGCTACCCGGCATCTTCTTCTTCTCGAGCATGGCCCTCGCGTTCGAGGCGATACGTCACACGTCGATCGCCAACCAGACCTTGATCGGCGCCCTGTCGCCCGCCGTGCTGCTGTTCATCGCTCCGCGACTCCTGGGAGAACGCGTGTCGGTTGCCCAAGTGATCCTCGCGATCCTCGGGTTCGTGGGGATCGGCGTCGTCGTCCTCGGCGGTGGCGATGCGCAGGCGGGTTCGTTGTTCGGCGACGTTTTGTCGGCCATCTCGATGTTGCTCTGGACGACGTACGTGGTGATGGTGAAGCGGGTGCGCGTGCGCAATGAGAACGCATGGGCCTATCTGGCCGGCAACTTCGCGTGGTCGGCCATCTACGGCATCCCGTGGGCCATCTTCGGCAGTTTCTCGTTGGCGGACCTGGGCGGTGTCGATTGGACGTTGCTGCTTACCATGGTGTTGGTGCAGGGAACCCTCGCCCACGGTCTGCACGCGTGGTCACTGCGGCACCTTGATGCCACCGTGTCGTCGTTGATCAATCTCGGTGCACCGGCGTTCTCCGTCGTCGGAGCGTGGGTGATCTACGACCAGTCGATCACCGTCGTGCAGATGCTCGGCGCAGGTCTGGTCCTCGTCTCGCTGGCGTTCGTGAGCATCAACGCCTCGCGACGGATGCCCGCGGTCGGTTCGTGACGGCCGAGCGTCGGCTCGCGCCGGTGCACTTGGCTGCGATCCTCGTCGCCGTCTTCTCTTGGGGGATCGGACCGGTGCTCACCTTGGCCACCGATTTCTCGATCAACGCGGTGATCTTCTATCGGACCCTGTTTTGGCCACCCGTGTTGTTCGCCGTCATGCTGGTGCGAAAAGTACCGATCCAGGTCCAAGGAATCAGGGCATCGTTCGTTCCCGGCCTGTTCTTCGGGTTCAGCACGATCACCGGGTTCCTCGCATTCCATGAGACGTCGATCGCCAATGCCACCGTGATCGGCAACGTGTCGGCCGCATTGTCGCTCTTCCTCGCGCCGCGGATGCTGGGGGAGCGGACGACGTTGGTCCAGGTGATCTTCGCCTTCACCAGTTTCGCGGGGGTGGCGGGTGTCGTCTTCGGCAGTGGGGGAACGGGCGGAGCAACGTTCTGGGGCGATGCGTTGGCGCTGATGAACGCCTTCCTCTGGACGGGCTATTTCATGACCGGCAAGCGGGCTCGATTGGACGGCGTGAATACGTGGTCATTCCTCTTCGGCGTGAGCATCAACCAACTCGTGGTGGTGTTGCCGTGGGTGCTCGTCACCGCCAACGATCTTGGGAACCCCTCGTTGCGCGATCTCGGCGTGGTGATGACGATGGTCTTGTT
>JBJTFU010000047.1:0-2932 GCA_046093585.1 Ilumatobacteraceae bacterium
GATCAGGCTGTCTGCCCGCTCGATCCCGTCGAACAGATTGCGGGCGCTTTGCGCGCACAAGGCTGCCGCTCCATAAGCGCCATCCACGTGGAACCACGTATCGATCTCGCTGGCGACATCGGCCACACCCGACAGGTCGTCAACCACGCCGAGATTCGTGGTGCCCGCGGTCGCCACCATCGCGCACACGCGCCGACGGTCATTCTCGGAAAGCGAGGTAACCAACGCCCTCATGGCGGCACCAGAGGATCGCCCGCGCTCGTCGGTCGCGCAGCGGAGGTAGTCCGCGTCCATAGCCGTTGCCGCCTGCGAAATGGACGAGTGGGCACCTCCCGTGCCGAGGATCAACGGACGAGAGCGATCGTGGACACCGTTGGCTCGCTGGCGCCAGCGGTGACGAGCCGCGATGAGAGCCGACAAGTTGCCCGCACTGCCACCACTGACGAACACACCGCCCGCGCTCTCGGGAAGTCCCGCGAGGTCGGCCAGCCACCGCAGCGCTTGGTTCTCGGCATACACGGCGCCGGCCCCCTCCAACCATGAGCCGCCGTAGATGTTCGACGCACTGACCATCAGGTCGAACAGCACGGAGCTCTCCGTCGGTGCCCCCGGAACGAACGACAGGAACAAGGGATGATCGACGCTGATACACGACGGTGCCAGCACCGAGACGAACTCCTCCAGCACGTCGAGACCATTGCGCCCCTCCGGGCGGATGGTTTGCCCGACGAGTCGCTGCAGCTCACTCAAACTTCGTGAACCGTCGAGCGGAGGTGGATCCATTTGGATCCGCTCCATGGCGCGCTCCACGATGCGCCTGGCGAGCTCATCGCTCTCCTCGTCGTAGAAGTGCATGTCCTGCGCGGACGATATCACTTCGACAGCCCACCAAACGCCGCGTCGACAGCCTGTTTCGTCGGTAGTGATGGCACCGCTCCATGCACCGTGGTGGCCAGGGCTCCCGCGACCGCGCCCACACGTGCCGCCTCCTGCACGGTCCAACCCTGAGCGAGCATCGCGCACATCGCACCAGTGAAAGCGTCCCCCGCTCCGACCGTGTCGACTGCCTCCACCTTGTGTGGCGCAACGGCTGCGACACCACTCGCGTTGGCTACTTCGGCACCACGTTCACCCAGTGTCGTCACGACATCGCGAACACCGAGTGACAACAGGTGATCCTTGCCACCAAGGAGACGAGCCTCGTTCTCGTTCGGTACCGCGACGTCGACGAGTGACAACAGCTCGGCAGTGAGGGTCTGCGCAGGCGCAGGATTGAGGACCGTGGTGATCCCGCGGCTCCGTGCCGCCTGCAAGGTGGCAACGACGGTTGACAGCGGAATCTCCAGCTGCAGGAGGACCACCGCTGCCTGCGGCAACTCCACAGGGGTCACCAACGCATTGGCACCCGACACCACGACGATCTCGTTTTCACCTCGTTTGTCGACGTTGATGAACGCCCTCCCCGTCGGTGCCTCCATCGTGCGAAGGAGGGTCGCGTCGATCCCCTCACGCTCCAAAACGTTGCGGAGAAGCGTTCCTGCATCATCACGCCCCACGCATCCGACGAATGCCGTGCGGGCGCCCATCCGTGCACACGCCACTGCCTGATTCAATCCCTTGCCGCCAGCGTGTTCGGCGTAATCGAGTGCGATCAGAGTCTCACCCGGTGTGGGCAAGTGGTCGAGGGTGGCCACCAGATCGAGGTTGGCGCTCCCCACCACGACGACGTCGAAACCTGTCACCTCTCAACTTTGACACATGACCACTAGATTCGGCGAGGTGCCAAATGGACTGAAGATGATCGTGGACTGCGATCCGGGACACGACGACGCGATCGCACTCATCGTCGCTGCCCGCCATGCCGAGTTGCTCGGCGTCACCACGGTTGCCGGCAATGCGCCGATCACGGCCACCACACGCAACGCACGGATCATCCTCGACATGATCGGGAGCAGGGCTCCACTCCATCAGGGCGCCGAACGACCGCTCGTGGCGCCACCGCGTCATGCCGAGTACGTGCACGGCGAAAGCGGCTTGGACGGGGCCAAACTCCCCGAACCTTCGCGACCTGCCGACTCGACGAACGCCCTCGAGTTCATCGTCGAGACATGTCGTGCCGAGGAAGGTGTTTGGCTGGTCCCAACAGGGCCACTCACCAACATCGCGCTCGCTCTCCGTGCGGCCCCCGATCTCGCCAAGCGCATCGCAGGAATCTCGTTGATGGGTGGTGGCACCTTCGGCAATCGCTCCGCCGCCGCCGAGTTCAACATTTGGGCCGATCCGGAAGCCGCCGCGATGGTGTTCGACTACGGCGGCCCACTCAAGATGTGTGGGCTCGATGTCACCCACCGTTTGCAGGCGACCCCCGAGCGGATCGCCAAGGTGCGAGCACTGCCGGGTCACATGGCATCCGTTCTTGCCGACCTGTTCGATTTCTTCAGCAAGGTGTACGTCTCACGCCACGACAACATGCGCGGTGGCGCAGTGCACGACCCCTGCGCGGTGATGGTCCTCACCCACCCTCACCTGTTCACTGCTCGCCCGCACCATGTCGTCGTGGAAACCAGCGGTGCCCTCACCACGGGCATGACCCTGATCGACATGCGTGGACTGATCGAGCGTCTGGCACCCAACTGTGATGTCACTTGGGATGTCGATGCCGATGCGGCCTTCGACGTGATCGTCGACTCGATCGCCGCCTTCTCGCGTTAGCGCGAGGCGATGAAACGCTCCACCGGAGCCAGATCGAACGGTGATCCGATCATCAAGATGAGGTGATCCGCGCCGGCCTCTGCGTATTCGTCTGCGCGCTCCACCTCCTTTGGCTCGATCGCGATGGTGCGTTCGATTTCCTTCGGATTGCGACCGATCGTTGCGCACCATTCATCAAGCACCTTGTTCTTGTGCCGAACGGTGTCCACATCACCGAAGG
>JBJTFU010000048.1:0-2665 GCA_046093585.1 Ilumatobacteraceae bacterium
CTCGCCGCAGGTCTCGTCCCGATCATCGAGCCGGAAGTCGACATCAACAGTCCAGAGAAGGGTGCAGCGGAGGACCTGCTGAAGGAAGCCGTTGCCGCCGAGCTGGCGAAGCAGCCCGCCGACAAGCCCGTCATGTTGAAGCTGACGCTCCCGAACACCGACGACTTCTATCTCGACTTCGTGAAGCACCCGAGCGTGCTGCGTGTCGTTGCACTGTCGGGCGGATACTCGCGCGAGGACGCGAACGCGAAGTTGTCGCGCAACCACGGAATGATCGCGAGTTTCTCCCGTGCGCTCACCGAAGGCCTGTCGGCCAAGCAGTCGGAGTCCGAGTTCAACGCGATGTTGGATTCGACCATCGCGGGTATCTACGCAGCATCGATCACCTGAGTTCGGTCGAATCGAGGCCGTCCAACGATTCTGCACGTGTCGCTCATGGCGACGAGACAGCATGGGGGATTTGCGGTATGGTGACCGGAGGTACGCCATATGGGGACTTCACGGATGCGTCGGATGCGGCGGGGTTTCGCGCTTGTGCTCGCGCTTGGGCTCTCGGTTCCTGCGTTTGAAGTGTTGCCTGCCACTGCGGAGGTAGCCGACTTTGACGATGGCTACATCGGTCCCGACCACCCCGAGCTCGGTTATTTCGGTGTCGAGTTCAGGCAGCAAGACGCTGACGATCAAGTCTTTTCTTGGGTAGGTACGGAAGCAAAGGAGTTTGCTGCGTGCCGCAACGTTAACGGGGACTGCGAGGCGCTGACCGGTCAAGTCGAGTTCACTTCGCTACTTGGCCCGTGCCAGTCCGCAACTGACAACTACTGCATCGTCGAGCTCGTGTCGATCGGTTCTGACGGCAGTGAGATTCCCGGACAATTCGACAGCTATTTCCCTGATCGTGGATGGAACGACTTCGTCGGAGATGAGTCAAGGGGAATACCAGACGGCGGGCCGGCATCGTTGTGGACGTTTCCAGGTGTAGCTCACGTTGGTGGCGACAAGTTCTTCGTTCGAGTGGGCGTCTCTGGTGAGAAAGTCAAGGCCAAGTACGTCGTGAACACGTTTCAAGCCAGCATCACTCCGGTCTCGGCGCTCGGTCAGGAATACTGCGAAGAAGACGAAACCGGTCGTCGAGTCATTCCATGGCTCAACGCGCTTCCTGACGACGAACGAGCAGAAATGGAGGCATCGATGGGTCCGCGTATTGGATGCGGCCCGCGAATTACCTATATTGACGAACCGCGAGACGGACGGTTGCGTGGACGATTCCCGATTGGAGGTGGCTCTGGCACGTCGTCACAGGTCGGAAGTGACTGCGTGATGAGGGGGAATTACCAGGGAAGCGGCATTTGCATGAATCGTCGTGCATATTCGGGCGAGATGCGCTTCAGATTGGTGGCCCGCTTGGGCGAATATCCGAAGGGTTGGTTCCATGGTCGTGTAGCCAATCCTGATCTTGCTTTCACTGCGCTCAAGGCACCATTGAAGGGTGTTCAGATCAGCCTCACGGGAACGACTGTTGCGCTTCCAGTCGTGCAGGCAGGGATGCAGTACACCGACCTTCCCCGGCCACTTCAAGTCGCATATAAGGATGCGAACAAGTGGGTCGGATTCAAGGGACGGGGAGGGTGCTGTGCGATGTCGCGTGCCTACGGTGAGAACTGGCAGAACGATCTCACGCAGTTCAATTATCACAGTTACCCAGCGGCGTGGTCGGAACATGGGATCGACGAACTCGTTGCGTGGCTCCCTCATGTCGGTGACAAAGCAACTGCGAATCTCTCGTCCTGGTCGGTGAGGACGCTGTCGGAAGATGAGATGGAGGGGGCCGATCGGTGCCTCAAGGATGAGACGAAGGTTGTTGGAATCGTGACGACCAACGCGACGCAGTATTCGCCAGGTCCACCAAAGTACAACTCGGCGACTGCCACACTCGACTATCGAGTCGCCGCGCCGCACTATCGATCAGGGGGCCAGAAGTTCTCCGGTATCTATCACCTCATCATGAGAAGTGACTTGGCCCGGTGTCTCTACGGTTTCTCCAAAGCACCACTCAACGCGTCTGTCTCCGTTGTCGATGACGAAGGTGTCACCACGGTCGGCACGAGGAATATCTCCGAAAAGGACGGGTGGATCAAAATCGCCGCCTATGGATTCGGTTTCTCGGCGCCGACGCTGAAGGTCAAGTTTGGCCAGGCCAAGACGAAGACGCTGGTCTGCGTCAAGGGCAAGTCGACACGAACGATCGTGTCGACGAGTCCAAGTTGTCCGAAGGGCTGGCGGAAGAAGTAGATGGTGCCAGGGGCCCCGGTCCGGGGCGTGTGTGGCAATCAGGTAACTATTGGTGTGCAAGCCCGGCACGGCATTGAACCGATGGAGTCTTCCAACGAGGTACATAGGTCGCCGACAGCAGCCAAGATCTGTGTGAGACTGTCCTCATGAAACCAGTCTTCATCCTTCGGCTCACCATCCTCCTCAGTGCTGCGGCAAGCCTCGTGCTCAGCGTGGCGTTATTCTTCGCCAACAGCGCAACGGTCGACGACAAGCTGAACGGCATCTTCGTCGGCACGTGGGTGCCCTCCATCCTGGCCCTCGGTGGCTTCCTCATCGCCTCGCAGCGCAAGGGGAGCTGACATGAGCCAGAGCGCACTCTTTGGGTTCGGTTGCG
>JBJTFU010000049.1:0-4155 GCA_046093585.1 Ilumatobacteraceae bacterium
CCTGTGTTCCGACCTGCTCGGTGTTGTTGCTGCGCGGCTTGGCGAATTGTCCAGCGATTCGCCCCACCTTCTCGACGGGAACACCGAGGGAGTAGGTGAGCATCACGGCCATCTGCAAGATGACGCGCAACTTCTCGCGAATGTTCACGGCCGTGAACTCCTCGAAACTCTCCGCACAGTCGCCGGCTTGCAGCAAGAAAGCGTTGCCTGTCGCCACCTTGGCCAGTGCAGCCTGCAATGAGCGGGCTTCACCAGCGAACACGAGTGGCGGAAACGAAGCGATCTGCTTCAGCGCATGCTGCAGGTCGTTCTCATCCGGCCACTCGGGCTGTTGCACGGCAGGGAACGCCTGCCATGAGGAGGGGGTCCAATTCTTGGTCATGGGCGATCCACGCTATGAGCCGACGCGCTCAGACGGTCAGGAAGCTCCCGGCGTCCTCGCGCAGGGTGTCCACGGCACGGCTGACCAGGCGACGGGCTGCCTCGGCGGTGACGCCGAGCTCCTCGCCCACCTGACGGAAGCTCTTGCGCTCCCCGTCGTGCATGCCGAAGCGAGCCTCGACTGCGGAGCGGGCGCGCTCATCGAGCGTGTTCAGCAGATCGTCCAGGAGGTCGCCGTCGACCATCGACATGACGGCCTCTTCCGGGCTGATGTCGTCGTTCGGCACGAGGTCGCCGAGCGTGGCATCGCCGTCGTCACCGATCGTCTTGTCGAGCGAGACGGGGGTGGTGAGGCGGTGCAGTTCGGCATTGGTGGCATCCAGACCCTCGGCATCGCCGGAACCCTGACGCAATGCGGCGCGGAGGGTGGCCGAACGATCGCCAGGAATGCGGATGAGGCTGGCCTTCTGGTCGAGCGCGCGGCCAATGGCCTGACGAATCCAGAACGTGGCGTAGGTGGAGAACTTGAATCCACGGCGCCAGTCGAACTTGTCGACGGCGTGCTCGAGACCGAGGTTGCCTTCCTGGATCAGGTCGAGCAAGTCCATGCCCTGCGGCAGCGGGTAACGGCGGGCGATCGAGACCACCAGTCGGAGGTTCGAGCGGATGAAGCGATCCTTGGCCTTGGCCGCGGCTCGCAGGTCGGCGCGCAGGGCCGCCCCGCGCTCGCCGGCCTCCAGGCGCTTCTGGGCCTCCCGGCCACGCTCGATGGCCTTGGACAGGTTGCGCTCATCCTCTGCATTGAGCAGGGGAACTTTGCCGATTTCGTTGAGGTAGAGGCCGATTGCGTCAGACATGTTGGTTTTTCATTCCGTTCAGTTGGGGGGATTTCGGGGGTCGTCCGAGAACGGTGGACGAACCATCATTCGCGGAATTGGGGGATAGGGGGATGTGGGTATTACGGGCGGGTTGTAGACAGTAGTTGATCGGCAAAAAAATTGGAAGAGTTGAGGAGAAATTTCTCGTCGACGGGATTTCCATACCCGGTAAGGGTTTGCGGGTCGGCCTGTCCGTGTGGTTGGCGGGGGCAGCGAGGAAAGTTCGACCCGCGGGGGTAGAAGCGGCCCGTTTCTAGACTGCACGGGTGACTGGACGAACCCGCATCGGGCTGTTTGGCGGCACCTTCGACCCGCCGCACGTGGGCCACCTCGTCACGGCCGTCAACGTCCGCCATGCCCTGCAGCTCGACCAGGTAATCCTGATGGTGGCCAACGACCCGTGGCAGAAGTCGGGAGGCCGCGAGGTCACACCTGCTGCCGACCGCCTGGCCATGGTGGAGGCCGCGGTGTCTGGTGTATCGGGCCTCGTCGCCGGTCGCGACGAGATCGACCGGGGCGGCCCGAGTTTCACGGCCGACACCTTGGTGCACCTTGCCGAGCGCCATCCCGGCGTGGAGTGGTACATCATCGTCGGCGACGATGCCGCCGCATCGCTCGACACGTGGGAGCGAGTGGAGCAGGTCGTCGATCTCTCGCACCTCGTCGTCGTCGATCGACCCGGGCATCATGCGACCCTGTCGACACGCTACGAGTGGATTCACGTCGAGTCCCCGCGGCTCGAGGTGAGTAGTACCGATCTGCGCTTGCGGTTCGTCGACGGGCGACCGCTCGACTATCTCGTCACCGAGCCGGTGCGACGAGTGATCGTCGAGCGCGGTTTGTACGGTGTGGTGCAATGACGGCCATTCCCTCCAGGCAGCGCAAGATGTTGGTGGGTGCGTTGCTGAGTGGTCTCACTGCTGCAGCACTGTTGCCGATTGGTGTGGTCTTCGGGGCGCGCGCACTACTGAATTCATCGAGTGGATCGAACGTCGGCGAGGACGGTGCGCTGAAGATTCCCTCGACGCCTGCGTCGATGTTGGCCACGGTCAACGACGTGGGGCACGTGACCTCGCTCACCACCTTCGTGCTCGATCCGAGTGGCGTCGGTGGCACGATCATCTCATTGCCGGTGGGTTCACGAGCGGAACAGGCGGGTGAAGGTCCGGCCCGCCGCATCGGCGACAGTTTCGTGCTCGCGGGACCAGAAGCATTGACGCTCGAGGTCGAGGGACTTCTCGACGTTTCGCTGAGTTTCGCCGAAGCACTCGATGCGCGACAGCTGGGCGACGCGTTCGCCGGTTTGCCCGACACCGAGGTGACGTTCGACGTGCCACTGGTCAACACGTCGCTCGAGATGCCCGATCCGGCCTCCACGACGACGGTGCGTGGTTCGGCGACGACGGTCGAGCCGCAGCCGATCGCCCGCGACAACGAGGTGTATCCCGCTGGTGCGCGAACGCTTGCCGCGAGTGAGTTTCCGATCGTCCTCCTCGCGCAACGACTGAACGAGCCGGAGTCTGCTCGTTTGCCGAGGATCAAGTCACTCTGGGATGGAATTGCGCGTTCGACGCTCGCCGCGCAACAGGGCGAGGCAGAAGATCAGATCTCAGCGACGGCAGGTGAGCCCACGAACCTCGTCGACTTCATGAAGCGCGTGTTCGCAGGACGAATCCAGGTCTGGCAAATGAGTCACCGGCTGATCGAGGGTGAGGCGAACCCCACGCGCAGCGACGTCTATGCCCTCGACCCATTCGAGGTGCGGATGATCATGGCCTCGGTGGCGCCGAGCAGTTTGAGCCTCCCTGCAGACGCGGTCCCCGTGCAGTTGGACAGTCCGTTCAACGACGCGACCGTGACGCGGGCGGCCGTCGAACGTCTTGCCTCCGTGGGGTTGTCCGTGGCGCTGATCCGCGAGACGGCCGAGACGGCCGAGAAGAACACGGTGTTCTACTACTCCGACCAGGTCATCGTGGACTTGGCCGAGCGCCAACTCGAGACCGTGATCGGCACGGTCAACTTCCAGCAGATCGGTCGGTCCGTGGAGGGGATCGGTGCTCACGTGGTGATCGGTGAGTCGTTCCGCGACTTCGTCAACGCCAATCCGGTTATTCCGACGACGACGGTGGCAGAGGGTGGGCAATGAGCGAACCGCTCGACGCCGACACACTCGAGCTTGCCCGCACTGCGGTGCTCGCGGCCGAGGACAAGCAAGGTTTGGACACGGTGGTACTCGACGTCGGGGACGTGTTGGCGATCACCCGGCTGTTCGTCGTCACGAGTGCCGGAAATCCGCGACTGCTCCGCACGATCGCGAGCGAATTGACCGAGAAGGTGCGGGAGGCGACGGGGCGCTCGCCGCTGCACCGCGAGGGTCAAGCCGACGACCAGTGGGTGCTACTCGACTACGGAGACGTGGTCGTGCACGTATTCGCCGAGGAGGCGAGGCGCTTCTATGAGATCGAGCGCCTGTACAGCGACGTTCCCGTGGTGCGCGTCGCCTGACGACCGCTAGAGTACGACTGCACTTCGGGGCTGTAGCTCAATTGGTAGAGCGCTTGCATGGCATGCAAGAGGTCAGGGGTTGCTCTCCTTTTTGCTGTGAAACTCAATCTCATCAAGGGCTAGAGATACGAGTTAGGCATTGATTCTTTGCCGGCGACCACTTCCTTACCGGAAGGAATCGACGTGAAGAAATCATGGATAGACGAATTTGTTGCAGATTGGGTGCTTGCAGGGTCATGTGTGGGGGTCAAATGGACCGCAGATGAAACAAGAATTTGAAGTGGATGTCAGACTCTCTGGCAAACGACGACATCATTAATCGTTCATGCGCTGAACTAGTAAATTTGTTCTTTGCTGCCTTAGTTTCTCAATTGTGAATGTGCCAACCTGC
>JBJTFU010000050.1:0-13215 GCA_046093585.1 Ilumatobacteraceae bacterium
ATCCAATCGTGATATCTTCATTGCCTTTGTGTTTGGCTTTGAGTAGTCGTCCATCTTGATGTCTGGAATCCCACCAAAGTACGACTGATGGCCATCGTCATAGCGATCGTGGTCATGGTGAAGCCTCACTACCGTTTTCTCTCTAATGAACTGTGGTAGGTGAGATACCAATGTTGAAGATGACTCAAGATATAAGTATCGTTCTGCTCGAGTCTCCCACGAATACCTGCTGTACCTGAAAGTTGTGTCCATAACGAACAGGAGCCCACCGACCGAATTGCAAGACTTTCGTGGGTTGGTTGCCAGTTGGGACAGCGTGGTCTCGATGTTAGGACTCTCCGCATCCCTCCACCCCCAAGTGACATATTTATCTGCAACATCTAACTCGTGCTCCTCATTGCGGGATTTCACTTCACCTTCTCCATACAGCCCGCCATGTTGAGAAAAAACCAGTCGAGATCCCGACTCAAGTCGTGTTGCTGCCCAAATCATGAAGTGATCGTTCGACAAGTGTGCATTGGCCGTAAAGATTGTCCGTGGTGACCGTGGGAAAATGTTCGCGTTCTTCGGATCGGTCAGGTTCTTGAAGTCTTCCACCCAGGCCATGGGAATCCAACGGGTGAGATTCTCGCGAATGAAGCACTCAAGTGGATTGGATGAGTTCCTCGAGAGCATCATGGATGCTCTCATCGCTTTTGAATACGGTTCCTCCGAGATGAGATGACGGTTCAATCGCATTGGAAACGACCTCATTCGCATAGCAAGGAATAGTTCCTTGTGTCGCGGAAGATAACTGTCCACAACACAAATAGGTGACCTGTGAATCAACGCTCCGAAAAGTCGTCCAAAGTATCTGGTTCTGTTCGTCATTTCTCCAGACACATAAGCCGGCTGAATAACTTGTGCGGTTGCTTCAGCAACAGGAACTCCGCGGAAGCCCATAATTGCGCTGAAAATGTGCTCATTCCAAGAATGATCTTCGCGCTGCAAGTTGAACTCTTGGGTTGTCCGTGAAGCAATCACTTCGTCACGAACTGAAATACCACCAGCCTTATCCACATCGTACTCACGCAACGCGCGATCGATGAGATGCCACCGCTGATAGATGACGTCAACAAATCCCAACAGCCATCGCTGACACACGACTTTCCAGAAGCGAGAACCGTGAGACGTTCCGTGCAAAGAATTTAATTCGCGAAACAGGTCGGGCATTACGCTTTGAACGAGTTCGCGAGATTCACGATTGCATCGCTTCTTTTGCTCAAGTGGGACAAGAGGATGCGACATTTCGTGCACTGTCAATTGTCCCGTTGTTCTTGCTTGCTTCTTGCACCACGGACCGAGGAGCAGTTGGTCGGATTCCTCCCAAGGAGTCAGGGGTGTCGTCACTAAGAACATTTCATCAACCTATTCCCATGGTCCCCATCCACCGTTCCTTCGGTAGATTTCGAGTGCCGCGATCGCATTGTTTCTGGGTTCCAACAATTGACGGGGCTCGGTGATTCCAAATCTTGGCAACCATGCTTTGTGCCACTTGTAATAAATCTGGAACAGTCCGTAACAACATCTGTTTGGAATACCGACAACCCCAGGTCTAAGTTTGCTCTCACGTCGAGCGATCGCGATGGCTCGTTCCTCCAGATGATCCGGCCAAATCTCACGGATAATCCGAATGATCTCTTGTTCGGAGTAACGGACATCTGTAGTGATGCTGACCTTTGAAACACACACAACATCGCCAGGCTGAATCACTGTCGATGCCTTCGCGCCATTCAATTTCAAGATCTCACGAACCGTGGCACTTGCGGACTGTGCAATTGACCACCAAGAGTCGCCCGGTCTGACGACGTACTCTCGCTGACACGCCGCCATCACCTTCGATGAAGGTGCCAAGACGCAGACAAAGATGGCGAGAATGATTGCTCGCGCGGTTCGCACTCGCATGGCGGAGAGGGTGGGATTTGAACCCACGGTCCGGTTAAACCCGGACAACGCCTTAGCAGGGCGCCCCATTCGGCCTCTCTGGCACCTCTCCAAGAAACAGAGCATTGAATGAGGTGTGAAGTGTACTGGCGGAACGGGAGGGATTTGAACCCCCGGGCCTTTTGGGCCGTCCGCTTTCAAGGCGGATGCGATCGTCCACTCTGCCACCGTTCCGCTCAGGAACACTATCGGGTGATGCGTGATCTCAGTTCGGTCACCCAATCATCAGCGTCGCGCCAGCGAGCGTCCGCGTGTTCACGTGCGGAGTGTGCGTGAATGCCTGCGGCAGGATAGGAGCCAAGGAACTTCACCGAACCTTGCTTTGCGTGCAACTCACGAAGTGCGTCGGCGACAAGTTCGTCTTCGATATGACCGTCTGCATACATGATGAAGCAGTAGTCACCCAGTCCTCCACGCTTCGTCGGCCGCGATAGCAAGTTGGACAAGTTGATACGTCGTGCAGCAAACTCCTGCAAGATCGAGATGAGCGAACCAGGTTCGTCGGCCCGTTGGAAGACGACGATGCCGGTCTTGTCGTGACCAGTCTTTGGTGGGATGATGTCCTTGGCGACGAGGACAAACCGCGTTTGGTTTCCTTGGTGATCAGCAACGTTGTCTTCAAGAACTGCAAGACCATGGTGAGCAGCTGCACTTCGTGGCGCAAGTGCGGCCACAGTCGGATCATGAGCGTCAGAGGCAAGCTGAGCAGCGTTCGATGTCGAGTTCGCTGCCCGAACGTCAGCACTTGCCATCGCGGTCCGGATGAAGTGGTGACATTGCGCTGTTGCAACCGGGATGGAGTGCAGCACCCTGATGCCGCTCAGTGACGCACCCGGTTGGCCGACGACGCAGTGTTCGATATCGAGAACGACTTCTCGTTGGATGAGGAGATCGTGATCGAAGACCAATGCATCTTGGGTGAAGTTGACGGTTCCTTCGATTGAATTCTCGATCGGAACAAGGCCATATTGCGTCTCACGACCTTCGACGGCGTCTAGAACGTCGGGGACTGTTGCATATGGGACTCGTTCAAGGCCGCGCAGATCTGCCTGGCTGAGTAGGGCCTGTTCGGTGAAGGTTCCGGCTGGTCCAAAAAATGCAATGCGGCCAAGATGGGAAGTCACGACATCTAAGGCTAGGGCGTCGATTCCTGCGGGCTCGCCCGATATTCGATCCACACCTGCCACTAGCCTGACGCCATGTTCGAATATGTGGCATTTAATCCCTTCAATTCGAGTCCAGAAGCCCTTGCAAACGAGTTGACGAAGAAGTCGGCGGAGGGCTGGGAAGTCGTTGACATTGTGACCACATTTGACGGTCGATACTGTGCCTTCCTTCGTCGTCCTGTTTCGGGGGCTACGACTCACCACGACGCTTTCTCGGCGAACGTTGCTGCACCGCCCCAAACCTCCAGCGCGGCGCCTGCAGCCTGGTATTCGGATCCGTCAGGTCGCTACGAACTCCGTTACTGGGACGGTAAAGAGTGGACCGAGCACGTTGCTCGAGGTGGACAACAGTTCACCGATCCACCGGTTGCCTGACGCACGATGCGGGTCACCTCGCTTGGTCATGCCGGCCTGCTGATCGAATCAGGCACCAGGTCGATCGTCTGTGACCCATGGTTTGAGCCGGCCTTCCTCGGTTCATGGTTTGTCTTCCCGCGCAATGACCGTTTGGCGCCGGCGTTGATGGACAGGGTGGTCAACGCACAATTCCTGTACATCTCTCACCAGCACGGCGACCACCTAGATGAGGCGTTTCTGAGGAATCAGATGAACAAGGATGCCACCGTCCTCCTACCTGGCTTCCCGACACGTGAACTGGAACGTCAATTGTCCAGGCTCGGCTTCCACAGGTTCGTCCGCACGGTAAATGGGGTCGAAACCTCCATCGCTGAGGACCTCACGATTGCGATACACGTCGAGAGCGCAATCAGCGATGGTCCAGGTGGTGATTCGGCGCTCGTCGTGAGTGACGGCCTCACGCGTCTCGTGAACCAGAACGACTGTCGAACAGGGGAGCTCAACGAACTCGTCTCGCATGGTCCGGTTGACCTTCATTATCTCCAGTACAGCGGCGCAATTTGGTACCCAATGGTCTACGATATGCCAACTGACGAAAAGCGCGCGCTCGCCAAATCCAAGGTCGAGAGTCAGTTCGCGAGAGCGGAACGATACGTCGAGGCAGTTCATGCGCGAGCGGTCGTGCCCTCGGCGGGACCGCCATGTTTCCTTGACCCCGACCTATTCCACTTGAACATGATCGGTGATGACGACGTCTCAATCTTTCCCGATCAGACCGTGTTCATCCAGCGTCTGTCATCCATGGGCGTACAACGGCCGGTGTTGAATGTCCCAGGAACATGCATCTCGGTGTCCCCAGAGTCGATCGTTGTTGAACATCCATCATCCATCGATGAGGTCATGCGTCCGTTCACCAACAAGCTTGCCTACTTGCGGGAGTATCAGGCCGACTGGTCATCGTGGCTGGATCAGTGCACGTCGTCATGGCCGAAGTCAACCGACGACGTTGTTTCACGACTCCAGGTCTGGTGGCAGCCCTTGTTTGAGATCTCCCCAACGCTGCGTGCGGCAATTGGTGGCACATGTCGGATTGTCGCGGGCGACCTTGATCTTGTTGTCGACTTTGCCCATGGCGAGGTTCGCAGGTTCTCGGACGAACCCCATCGATATCGCTTCGACATTCCGCGTCCACTACTTGAGTTGGTTGTTCGGGACAAGAGCGTCGATTGGTCTAACTCGCTCTTCTTGAGTTGTCGGTTCACTGCCTGGCGTGACGGAGAGTTCAACGAATATCTGTACAACTTCTTCAAGAGCCTGTCTGTCGAACGAATTCGACGAGCAGAAGACGAGGCGCGGCGGCGTACCGGAACCGAGGATCATCTTTCGGACGAGATTGCGATCGGCGACTTCTTCATGCAACGAAAATGTCCACACCGCAGCGCCGACTTGTCCCAGTTTGGCGTCCTCGATGGCGACTACGTCGTCTGCACATTGCACGGATGGAAGTTTCGAACATCCGACGGCTCATGTGTAAACGCCGAGGACCGGAGTCTTCGAATCAGACGACGGGACTAAAGCAGTGATCCGGCGTGCACCACGACCGTGGTTCCACGAGGCAAGAGACCCCGATCCCAAATCATGTCCATCGCGGCGACGCTCACCCGAACACAACCATGTGAAGCGGGATACGCAGGCACCGACGTTGAGCCGTGGATTGCGACCCCGCCGATGAAGTACTTCGGACGATAGATCTGACCGAGGTCACCAATCCACCACCCGTCGGGTCGTTCACGGTCGATCGTGAATGTCCCTTCCGGCGTCAGAGCCACACCACGAATAATGACTCCCGGAGAATTTGCGTCTGGCTCTTCATACTCGCGGTCGTCACCTGTTGAGGCGTTCAACACCGCTTCGGTCCGACCGTCGACGACTAGGAAGAGCAGTTGGCGTTGCTTGTCCACTTCCGCAAGCGTGCCCTCAGTGCTATCGGCGGTCGCAGGAGTCGAAAGTAGTTCGAGCAGATAGGCGGTTCCTGCCGTGATGCTGCCAGTTGGTTTCAGACTGTGGTACTTCTGGAAAGCCATCACCGCCTGACGGGTCGTGTCTTCAAACTGTCCGTCGACCTCCTTCAACCAGAATCCAAGCTCGCGAAGTTTCCGTTGGGCGGCACGCGTCGGTGGGCCACTGCGCTGGCCACTCGCCTGAATCGTCTCTGGAACGGTCGTTGACGGTGGAATCGTCGTCTCAACTGCGCCGGTCACGGTCGCGCCACACGAAGACAGCGACGAGACGAAAAGCAGGTAACGCGCGATCGTCTTCATGGGTTTCAGGTGATCTGCATTGGCAACTCGAACCACAACGTCAAGGAGTACTTCGTTCCCGAAACGAGTGGTGTGCTGCGGTGGGGGTGAGTAACGAGACTCGGCCACACGACAATGTCGCCAACGCGGAGGTCTTTGTTGGAGAACCCTTGCCTCGGGAATTCGAGTTCGGCACCTTCGTAGGACTCGTTGAGCTTCACGCTCGCGGACACTTGGGCGACATCGTGGTGAAGTCTGAGTTCTTCCTGGCCACCTTTTTCGTACTTGATGACGAAGGCATCGTTGAGTCCGAAGTAGTCGATGTGTTGCCAATGTTCTTGAAGCTGGGGCCAAATTCGCGCACCCAGGTCGTTCTGCATCTCGTCGTACAAGACAGGACTCAGATCACGAATCGACACCTCGTGACCTGGTACTGGATCATCGGGATGGGAAGAGAAAGCTCCACTCGCTTCGGCTGCTCGAATCACGGCGGCGCAAAACCGCTGGGTGAAACAGCTCATCACAAAGATCTCTGGTGCAACCCTCTTGACCGGACGTGAGTCATCAATGACATCGATGTAGCCGAAGAGGCGCTCGACGTCGCCAAAAGGGGTGTCGTTGCTCGGCTGGGTCACGACATCAATGTTCGCACTCCATGCTTGGCCATGCAGGGATCTCCGCCCAACGGAACGACCACCACTGATAACTTGATGGTGTGAGTGCATTGACTGCAGACATCCCGTCCCTCGACCTCCGAAGCTGCGTTGACGGCCTTCGTCGTCGTTGGTGGATTGTGGCAGTAACGACGATCCTGGGTCTCCTCGTCGTCTTCGTCCAAGACACGGGTTTGCAGCGAGAGCCGGACGGCGAAACAATCGTCACGAGTCGTTACCAAGCAAAAGTGGAAACCGACGAACTTGCACTGGTCTCGGTGGACCCGGCATCGATAAACCCAGTCCCGAGTTACGAGAACCAACTGGCAATCTTGAATTCGTCGGAGACTCTTGAAACGTTGCAAAAGACGTCTGGGTCATCGGCGGTCATCGAGGTTGAACGTTCGGAGCCGCGATTCACGATTACCGACACCATCGACGAAGAGAACAACTACGTGTCGTTTCTGCGCACTGGTAACCCGACGTACACCTTCACGTGCACCGGTTCGACGGAGGAGTCCTGTATTCAACTGACCGCTGCATACGTCGATCGGACGGCTCAACTCCGTGCAGACAGCATCACGGGTGGCCTCGACGATGCGATGATGTTGCTGGAATCACTGATCGACTCGACAACGCGATCAGTCGACTCGATGGACCCAGCCGACGACCGACGCTCAGCCAGCCTCACCGAACTTGCCACGCTCCAAACCAAGCTTGGGGCCGTACGATTCGTGCGGGACAAGGTCGACGGAGAACTCGTTCAGGTGTCCCAGGATTCTCGAATCAAGGGCAAGGCCTTGAACTCGGTGACGTCCTCGACATATGGCTTTGGATTCGGAGTGGGACTGATCCTCGGTCTCCTCATTGCGCTGCAGTTGACGACAACAGATCGCATCATTCGTCACGGCTGGCAGGTGTCGCGTATCGGCAAGGATGTTCGCGTCATCGGTTCTCCAAGTCCACGTCGAGACCGTGCACAGGTAGTCGCCGTCGGAGCTTGCATTGAAACTGCTCTCGACACAGGGTCTCGGTCGGTTCTCCTAGCGACAATCGGCACGTCAGCGGCGTCGTTTGCCAACGACGTTCAAACCCTCGTGCCGAATGCACCTACGACGATCGTTGCGTCTGGCGAGGCCACGACGGTGAGCGAAATCGGTGGGGATCCGTCCAGGTCACTTATTGTTCTTGTCGATGCGGGACGAACGACGCGCCAACAGCTTGCCGAGACGATCGGTCTTCTGACAGCTGGTGGTGCTCGTCTTCTCGGCGTTGCCCTTGTTGGCTGACGACTTGGGGAGTCAGCACTGCAACGAGTAGCAACCACAGGAAATGGTGTCCGATGATGAACACCTCTTGTGTGCACGCAACGAGGACGAACATGGCGAGCCCAATTCTCCAGGCTTCCGAGGGGATTGATACGACGGTCACCACGGTCTCCCGACCTGACCAAAGGATGTAGCCCGCAAAGAGGAGGCCGCCAACGATTCCCCCACCCAACAACACTTCAAGGAATCCGTTGTGTGACCAAGATGCACCGTTCGTCGTCCACCATAGATCTCGCTTGAGAAACTCGGGCGTTGACCAGGCCGCCCGCCAACCCCAACCAAGGAAGGGTCGATCAAGGAACCCTGTCCAGCTGTAATGCCAGAGTGCGGATCGCCCATTGAAAAAATCGGCCTTGCCAAAGAGACCGATAACTGCACCCTGATATCGGAATCCAACCCAGGCAACCAGCAGCGTGATCCCGACAAACGATGGATAGACGACACGCTGGATCGATCGCAACGGCACTCCCGACACCTTGTGCCATCGTCCAATACCGATCCAAGTACCGCCCGCGATTGCACTGACCGTTGCTGCCGCAATGGATGTACTCGAACCACTCCTGACATAAACGACGACATCAAGGACGACAAGCACGATGGTGCATGACATCAACTCTCGTCTCCAACGAAGGTCGCGGGCTCTCCACAGCGAGATCGTTACCGCACATCCCGTAATCAACCCGATCATCGCCACCGGTCCAAGTGAGTTGCGATTGAAGTAGATCCCTGCCCAGTTCCCCTCGCCGTCAAGTGCCTCGGTCCACGATCGTTTGACCGCGAGATACGACAGGATGACGCCACTCTGCATCGCCATCCAGACCAGGACAACCAATTGTCGACTCGTGAACCTCGACCCCACATACAGCCCCGCCCCAGCCGTCACGGCCAAGGCCAATGAGTCAATCGCGGTGTAGCGACTCAGATTTGTCCATGACGTCGACGCGACCATCCAGGCCAGAAATCCGCACAGGACCAGGAATGGCCCCTGAGCGAAGCGTCGGTCGAGCCCACGCCGTGCCAGGAGCATCAAGGCCGGAACTTGCGCAGCGTAGAAGGTTGCCTGCCACGTCGGCCCAATGGGGACCGGTGTGTAGAACTCCGCCGTTCGCCAAATCTTGTAGACAGGGCCCTGCGTCAGCGCAAAGATGAGGACCACCGCGTAGATGTGTTCGAGAGACGGCCACAATCGCTCTCGTGCTGTTCGCCAAGCGATCACAACTCGCCAATCTAGTTGGCGCCTTATCGGTGCCGTATCAGGCAACTGATTTGCTGTTGTCCGCAACGACCGCCAACAGCGCCTTTTTGGTCGTCAGCAGTACCGTCGAAGCACACGCGATTGACACCACACCCGCAACGATCCAGTAGCCAGCCTGACCGCGGATGTTGAAGAGTGCCACACCGATGAATCCACACGTGGCGCCCCCCAGCAGGATGATCGCAACTCCACGTCGAACCGATACCCCAAGCCGCATCAGCCGATGGCTCAGATGGTCCTTTCCGCCTTCGAACGGACTTACTCCCCGCTTGATCCTGGAAACAACAACCATCGTGGTGTCCAATAGTGCGACGCCGAGCACGATCGCGGGAATGAACAGTTGGGGTGTTTCCGTTTGGTTCACCCGGATCTTGAGCCCGATGTAGGCGAGCAGGAAGCCGAGATACAGGCTCCCTGCGTCGCCCATGTAGATCGTCGCAGGATGAAAGTTGCTCCGCAGAAATCCGAGGGTGCATCCGGCAAGACCAAGGGCGAGGAGCGCGGTGAATGGTTGGTCGTTGGCATACGCCAAGGCGAAGAAAGCGACCCCAGCAATGCCCGTCACTCCGGCTGCCAACCCGTCGGTGTTGTCGAGCAGGTTCAGTGCATTCGTAATTCCGACGATCCACACAACCGTGATGATCGCATCAATCCCATCCGGCAGTGGCGAGGTGAACTGGATGCCATACGCAATGACTGCACTTGCGATGCCGACCTCGATGCCAAGTCGAAGAAATGGATTGAGTCCGCGAAGGTCGTCGATCAGACCCATGACGCTGAGAGCAAGTGCCAAGCCGAGAATGAGAAACAATTCCCCGAGCGTGCTCGATCCTCGATTGAGCACGATTCCACGATTGAAAGCAATCAGACCTCCTGAGAACGAAAGGTCCTGCTTTGCAACGGCCCCCGCAACAACGGCGCACGAAAAAGCCACCACCATCGCCACGCCTCCGAGATATGGCACGGGTGTGCTGTGAGATTTGTGTGCGCCGGGGGCATCGAGCACCTCACGCTTGATTGCAATCTGGCGAACGAGAGGAACGAGCACGAGTGAAATTACGAGTGCGCCGAGGAAACTACCTACGTAAATCCACGCCGAACCCACGTGCCAAGCCTAGTCATCGTGCCATTCCCCGCTCACTCCTGCCGCTCCACAACTAGCCTGAATGAGGACTCATGAAGGACATGTCGTGAACATCCTCGTCACCGGTGGAGCAGGCTTTATTGGCTCGCACCTGACTGCTTCGCTCGTTGCTGATGGCCATAACGTGACCGTCCTCGACAACTTGTCGACGGGGAACCTGTCCAACCTTGCGCCGATCGCAAGTGCAATCACGTTCGTCGAAGGTGACATCCTTGATGCGAACCTTGTCGAGTCCCAAGTTCTACGCGCAGACCTCGTCTACCACCTCGCCGCTGCTGTTGGTGTCGGCAATATCATGGCCAACCCTCTTCGGTCGATCATCACAAATACGACCGGCACGGAGCACGTGTTGAGTTCGTGCCACCGACACTCGGCGCGCGTCGTCGTGGCTTCAACTTCGGAGATCTACGGAAAGACACCGAAGTTGCCGATGAGCGAAGACGACGATCGCATTCTTGGCTCGACGGCAATCTCCCGCTGGTCGTATTCGACCGCAAAAGCACTCGACGAGCACCTCGCGCTCGCCTACGCCGTCGAAGGCTTGAAGGTGTCGATCGTGCGCTACTTCAACTCCTACGGACCGCACCTTGATGAAAAGGGGTATGGGTCGGTTATCGCCAACTTCATCCGCCAGGCTCGTGCAGGGGAACCTCTTACCGTCCATGGCGACGGTCTGCAACAGCGATGCTTTACCTTCGTCGCCGACACCGTGCGAGGAACGATCCTTGCCGGCACGAGACAGGAAGCGCTTGGGTCGGTCTTCAACATCGGTAGCAACTTCGAGATTTCGATTGCCGATCTCGCACGTCTCATCATTGACACCACTGGTTCGACGTCGACCATCACGAACGTAAGTTACGAGCAGCGCTACGGCACGAGCTTCGAAGACACGCGACGTCGTGTCCCATCGCTCGATCGAGCGCGGACCGTCCTCGGGTACACCCCGACGATCAACCTCGCGGAGGGACTCGATCGGACGCTTGCATGGTGGAACCTCGCCCACACGTGATCCACGTCGTCCACGTCGTCACCCGCACGAACATCGGCGGTCCCTCGGTCATTCTGGATGGTCTACTGGCCGACTCATCTGAGGAGGTTCGCTACACCATCGTGCGCGGAGAATCAGACGAGTCAGAAGGGGACTACTTCGCTCATCGATCTGACGATCCGCGCTTCGTCACCGTAGCTGGGCTCGGACGTTCGATCTCACCGCTGTCGGATGTCACGTCGTTCATTCGCTTGGTCTCCACTCTGCGCAAACTCTCACCTGACGTCGTTCACACCCACATGGCCAAGGCAGGGGTCGTGGGCAGGTTGGCGGCATGGGTTGCACGCGTTCCGGTGCGCGTTCACACCTATCACGGACACCTTCTCTATGGATACTTCTCTCCATGGAAAACTCGGCTTGTCGTGCTCATCGAACGGGCACTACGACCCTTCACGACACACGCAATCGTCGTCGGCTCCGCCGTGCGTAGCGATCTGATCCAGGCACGGATCGTGTCCGACGCCGAGTCGACGATGATTCCGCCCGGAGTTCCTGCTGCACATGTCGATGTTTCTGCCGACCGATGCGGCGCATCGACGGATGCCCTGCTCGTCGGTTTCATCGGGCGTCTCACGTCGATCAAGCGCCCTGATCGTTTCATCGAAGTGGCACGCGCCATCGCATCCCGGCGCACGGACGTCGAGTTCCTGATCGTCGGCGATGGACCGCTCGGGGATGAGATTCGAAGTGCGGCTCAGTCGATCCCGTTGGTCCACTGCGTCGGCTGGAGACGCGACATTGCACCGATCCTTGCGGCACTCGACGTTCTCGTGATGTGCAGCGACAACGAGGGGATCCCGCTCACCCTGGTCGAGGCTTCGCAGCGTGGCGTGCCGACGGTGACCACCGACGTCGGATCCGTGCGTGATGTGGTCGACGATGGTCGTACCGGTCTTGTCACCGAACGGTCGTCGGACGCACTCGTCGCGGCGGTGACACGACTTGTTGACGACCAGGAACTCCGCTCACGGCTCGGCCAGGCAGGTCGTGAGCTGGCGTCGCGTACGTTCGACGTCGAAACCGCACAACGTCGCCATCGTGAGTTGTATCGACGACTCGTCGAGACGGTATAGCTACAGGCGTTCGCGGTTTGCGGTGTTGCTGCCACCCGCATTTACTGCATCGAACACCGTGACGCCCCGCTGTTCGAGATCCTTCATCGGCCAAGTCGGGGAGCTGACGAGCACGGCAACGAGGTCGGCTTTTGTCTCCGCCACCTCCGCGAGCGACTCCGACGTGATGGTGCGACCAGCAATCGTCACCGACGGGACGTGTGGATCGCAGTAACTGACGCTGGCCCCTTGGGCGACGAGCAGCTCCATCACGTACATTGCACGCGAGTTTCGCGTGTCGCTCACGCCACCCTTGAACGCCGCTCCGAGGCACAGGATCGAAGATCCCGACAACGGCTTGTTGGACTGATTCAAAAGGTTCTGGATGCGCGAGACCGCGTACGACGCCATCTGTGAGTTGACGTCGGCTGCGAGTTCGATGAAACGAGTCTGGAACTCGAACTCACGCGCCTTCCACGCGAGATAGTGCGGGTCGACCGGGATGCAGTGTCCGCCCGGTCCGATGCCAGGGTAGAAGGCCTGAAAACCAAATGGCTTGGTGGCAGCCGCGTTGATCACGTCCCACACGTCGATCTCCATGGCATTGCACATCTGCGCAAGTTCGTTGACGAGTGCGATGTTGACGGCACGGTAAGTGTTTTCAAGCAACTTCGACATCTCGGCCACGGCTGGCGATTCGACCGGATGGACGAGGTCAGGCGAGTCCATGAGTGCGGTCAGGAGGATCCGACTTCGTTGCGTGCATTCTGGAGTGAATCCGCCTACAACCTTCGGGGTATTGCGGATGTGCCAGGTCGCATTGCCCGGATCGACTCGCTCGGGCGAAAACGCAAGATGGAAGTCCTTGCCTGCGATGAGGCCAGTGGACTCAAGGATTGGCTTCACGAATTCCACGGTCGTTCCGGGAT
>JBJTFU010000051.1:0-3983 GCA_046093585.1 Ilumatobacteraceae bacterium
ACCAGTTGGCCTGAGGAGGAACCATGAAAAGTTCGACAAAGTTCAACATCATCGGTCTGCTCTTCGGCGCAGGGTTCGGTTTCGTGCTCGGCGCAGCCAATCTCCACGAGTACACGACCATCCACAACATGTTGTCGCTCGAGGAATTCGACGTCTTCGGCTTGATGGGTCTGGCAATCGGCACCTCGCTCCCCCTACTCGCGATTTTTGAACGAGCCAAGGTGAAGACGGTGCTTGCCGGAACGCTCTCCCTTTCCCGTTCCAAGGTGCAGAAGCACCACGTGGTGGGTGGGGCGATCTTCGGCATCGGCTGGGCCGTGTCTGGCACGTGTCCCGCACCCGCACTCGTCATGCTCGCTTCTGGAGCCGGACTCGCAGCAGTCACCATTGCAGGCCTATTCGTCGGTCTGGGGCTGCGCGATGCGCAGACGAGTCGAGCCACCGGTAGCTCGGCCACCCAAGGTGATGGTGAGCACCGCACCACCGTTGGTGTCGGCAACTAGACACGACTGACAGCCCACTACGTGGCCTCCAAGTTCAAGGTTCGACGCGACTCTTCCTCCCCGTTGTGGGAACAGGTTCGTGACGACGTGAAGCGTCGACTCGATGCAGGCGAGTTCGCCACAGGTTTCCCTTCCGACCGCGATCTCGTCTCGCACTACCGCGTGAGTCGACACACCGTTCGCGAGGCCCTCCGAGAACTCCGGGATTCGGGCGTGCTGCAGCGCCAGCGTGGTCGCGGCAGCTTCGTCGAACCGATCGCTCTAGAGCAGCGAATCGGCCCCCTATACAGCCTCTTTCGCTCGATCGAAGACCAGGGCTACCGCCAGGACAGCGAGGTACTCGCGCTCGAACGCGTGCAAGATGACGAGGTTGCAGGACATCTGCGCCTGGAGCCCAAACGGCAGTTCTTTCACCTTCGACGCCTCCGTCTCGTCGATGGCACTCCATTTGCGGTGGACGACATCTGGATGCCGGCGAACCTGGTCAAACCACTTTTCGAAGTGGACTTCCGGCACACGGCCGTCTACGCCGAACTTGGCCGACTGGTCGGCGTCCAGCCGATGAGTGGCTGGGAACGAATCCACCCACAACTTCCCGATGCTGAAACCCGACATCTGCTCGGCATCGATGCAAAGCAGGCGGTGTTCTTCGTCGAGCGCTACACCGAGTACTCAGGCGGTCCACTCGAGTGGCGTGAGACCGTCGTGCGCGGCGACGCCTACACGTTCGTGACCACGTGGGGTGGCGGTGCCACCGCGTCCGAGTTCGCTTCGCGCTAGTTGCCGAACAGCGCCAACACGGGTCCGATTGCAACGAGGACGAGGAGCAAGATCGCCCATCGCACATACCTCGTGTCACGGACACTCGACCAACGCTTGATCAACCACACGACACGTAGCAGAGGAATTGCGACGACGATCGAAATCGATGCGATCTCGACTGGCATTCCGAATCTTGATGGCAACGACACGCCGACAAGGGCGAGGGCCGCCGCAAACAACAGTGTTCGCCAGACGAGTTGTCCCGCTCGCTCTTCAGCCACGGCCTGGGAGGGATCCACGCGCGTGGTCATGCGCGGGCCACCAGGATCACCGCAACGACCAACAAGAGGACCGAGAGGAACTTGCGAACCGTGGGTGGCGACAACCTCGACTGCACCCTCGACCCGACGACTCCCCCGACGAGCGATCCAAGGATGACGAGTGCCGCCAGCTCCACATCGACGTCGCCGTGCATCGCCTTGACCAAGAGCGCGGCAGCAGCCGTGATCCCGATCGAAAACGTCGTAGTGCTCGAAGACACCTTCACGGGGACGTGCATCAACTCGCTTTTCGCGGGTGTCTTGATGAACCCCCCACCGACGCCGGAGATCCCCGTCACCACACCAGAGACGCCCATCGCGATGAGCCCAGCACCGACTCGCTTGGGGTAATACGGAATCACGTCTCCATTCAGCGCGTATGCGCCGTTCAATGAGCCCACCCATTCGCCAACATCCTCTTTGGCGATTGAGGGATCAGGCTTCCAGCGCATGCCCTTTCGCTTGCCCCCCGCCAATGCAGCGAACACCGCAACTGCTGCGAGCAGGTAGGTCAGAGCAACCTCCGAAATCAGGCCGGCGGCAAAGGCTCCGGCGACCGCGCCTGCGGTCGATGCAGTCTCAGTGACCACGCCCAAGCGATGGTTCGTGGTGTGCTCATTCATTTGACGACGTGCGGCCGCCGACGAAGCCGCGACGACCGAGACCAACCCCAATGGCGCCGCCTGGCTCACTGGCATCCCCGTCAGCACGAGGAATGGCACGAGCATGATCGCCCCACCAAGTCCACCGAGTGTGCCCACCCCGGATGTGATCCCTGCAGCAATCGCGACTCCAAGAGGTGGCATCACGAACAACTTACCGAACGCGCACGCTCACTAACCTCTCTCCAAAGGAGTCGCCATGACACTCGCCAACGAGAAGTACCTGTCCCTCGTGACCTTTCGTCGCAACGGTGAGCCAGTTCCCACGGCTGTTTGGGTGGCCCAAGTGGGCGACGAACTCGGCGTCATCACCGAGGAACACGCGGGGAAAGTCAAACGAATCCGCAACAACCCGCGCGTGACGCTCACCCCGTGCGATGTGAAGGGAAAGGAGCTCCCGGGCGCCACGACCACAGCAGCAACTGCCCGACTCGTCTTGGGAAGCGATGCCGTCGGGGTCGACCAAGCGATCCGCAAGAAATACGGGCTTGCCTATCGAGCGATCTCGCTTACGTGGGTGCTCCCCGCCCTGTGGGCGCGCCTGCGCGGCAAAGGCGATGCTGAGCGAGACTTCGCGATCTTGATCAAAGTCTGAACCTTCCACCATGGCCAGCGATCGAACGTCGCGCGAATGGCCATCGTCGTTGTGGGCACAGTCGAGAGAACACTTCGAATCAGATCCAGACGCGAAGTCAGCCCATGTGACCATCGTCGGGGCTGGTTACTCGGGTCGGTGGACGGCGATCTCCCTGAAGATACTTCTGCCCTCCGTCGACGTCTTCGTTCTCGACGCCGAGGAACCCGGCTTCGGCGCCAGCGGTCGGAACGGCGGATGGTGCAGTGCCCTCTTCCCCGTTGGACTCGACGACCTTGCCCGACTGCACGGCGCTGACCAAGCGCGTCGAATGCAGACCGCAATGAACCACACCGTCACCGATGTCGAGCGATTCGTCGTCGACAACTCGATCGACTGCGACTGGGCGCGTGGAGGAACCGTGACGGTGGCTACCAACCCAGCCCACGAGGGTCGTCTCCGCCAGCAAGCGCAGACGTTCGCACAGCACGGCTTCCACGACGTCACGATGATCAACAAAGAGACGATGGACGACCTCCTCCGCGTGGAGGGTGCGCGAGGCGGTCTGTTTTCGCCACACTGCGCGGCACTTCACCCGCTCAAATTGCTGAACGGTCTCGTGCGTATTGCTCGCGACCTGGGAGTGCGAGTCGTCGGGAATTCGAGGGTCCACTCGATCGATGCCGGAGCGGTGCGACTTGACGATGGTCGACGTGTGACGAGTGACTGGGTGGTACGCGCAACGGAAGGCTTCACACCGGTGTTGAAAGACGAGCGGCGAGCGGTGCTGCCGATCTGGTCGTACATGGTGGCGACGGAGCCACTGAGCGATTCCACGTGGAGTTCGATCGGCTGGGAGAGTCGTGTCGCCGTGGCAGATGGTCGGAACATGGTGACCTACGCGCAACGAACGGCGGACGGACGTATCGCTTTCGGTGGTCGCGGTGTCGGTTACCCATACGCAAGTCGCATCTCGTCACGTCTCGATGTATCGCCACGTGTCCACCAAGGGATCATCGAGACCATGCACGAGATGTTTCCTGCCACTCGATCGGCTCGCATCACGCACCGCTGGGGCGGCGCACTCGCCGTGCCTCGAGACTGGCATCCATCCGTCACCGTCGATCGTGACCGACGACTCGTCACCATGGGCGGCTACTCG
>JBJTFU010000052.1:0-5495 GCA_046093585.1 Ilumatobacteraceae bacterium
CTCCTGTCAGATGGCCCAATCCTTGCAAGCGGCGGGAGTGGGGAGTCAGGACCGCGTCGCATTCCTCGACAAGAACGGCATCGAGCACTTCGAGGTCTTCTACGGCTGTTCGTTGATCAACGCAGTCAGTGTGGACGTCAACTGGCGCCTCGCACCACCGGAAGTCGCCTACATCGTCAACGATGCGCAGGCCAAGGTGCTGATCGTCGGTCCCGAATTCGTTCCGGTGCTCGATGCGATCGCTGACCAGCTCACGACGGCCAAGACGATCGTCGTCATCGGTGGTCATCCCAAGTTCGGCAGCTACGAGGATTTCGTCGCCGCGGGCAGCATGACCGACCCGGGCGTCACCGCGAACAAGGGTGACGTCGCGTTCCAGTTGTACTCGAGTGGTACGACCGGTCGTCCCAAGGGCGTGATGCTGACCAACGACAACTTCTTCGCGTTGATCCCGTTCGCGCAGGAGTTGTGGGGATTCACCGACCACACCGTGAACATGGCGTTGATGCCGCTCTTCCACATCGGTGGAGGCGGGTGGGCCACCGCCGGTCACACGATGGGTGCCACCACGGTCGTGGTCCGCGACATCAATCCGGTCGAGATCGTGCAGATGTTCGGTAAGCATCGCATCACGCACGCGTTCGTCGTGCCCGTGCTCCTGCAGTTCATGCTGATGGTGCCGGACCTGGACAAGGCCGACTTCTCCAGCATCGAATTGATCGCCTATGGCGCGTCGCCGATCTCGGAGGAAGTGCTCGCAGCTTCGATCAAGACGTTCAAGACGAACTTCATGCAGATCTACGGTCTCACCGAAACGACCGGTGCGACCACGATCCTGTTGCCGGAGGAGCACGACCTCACCGGGCCGAAGAAGAAGCTGTTGCGCTCGTGCGGCAAGATCGTTCCGGGCATGCAGTTGCGCGTGGTCAACTCCGACACCGGCAACGACGTGAAGACGGGCGACGTCGGCGAGATCTGGGTCAAGGGTCCACAGGTCATGAAGGGTTACTGGAACATGCCCGACGAGACCTCGAAGTCGATCAACGCGGACGGTTGGTTCCGCACCGGTGACGCCGCGTTCCTCGACGAGGAGGGTTACGTCTACATCTACGACCGAGTGAAGGACATGATCGTCTCGGGTGGCGAGAACGTCTACCCCGCCGAGGTGGAGAACGCCCTGATGGGTCACCCTGCAATCGCCGACGTCGCGGTCATCGGAGTGCCCGACGAGAAGTGGGGAGAGGTGCCGAAGGCTCTCGTCGTGCGCAAGGCCGACACTCCCGTCACGGAGCAGGAGATCATCTCCTTCGCCCGAGAGCGTCTCGCCGGTTTCAAGGTGCCGAAGTCGGTCGACTGGATCGACGCCCTGCCGAGGAACCCGAGCGGCAAGATCCTGAAGAAGGACCTCCGCGCTCCGTACTGGGAAGGCAAGGCGCGCCAGGTCAACTGAGTACGACCGGCATCCGCGCCGGGCAGTGAACCGTGGGATGGTTCTTCCACTGAACCACCTCATCGAGGAGTGTCAGGCGCGGGAGCCATGGCAGGAGGGCGCTGAGCGCGGCGTTTCCTTCCAGTCGTCCGAGCGCGGCACCCAGACAGAAATGTGGTCCGCCTCCGAAGGCCACGTGAGAGTTTTGGGTTCTCGTCAGTCTGAACGAGTCAGCATCCTCAAATACGTTTGGATCGCGATTCGCCGCAGCGAGGTCGATGATGACGTCCTGACCTGCGGAGATCGACTTTCCACCGATCACTACTGGGTCGGATGCCATTCGCACGATCGAGGAAATTGGCGATTCGAGCCGAAGCGTTTCCTCGACGGCCTTGGTTGTCAGTTGTGGTTGGGACACGACTTCGGCCAATGCAGCGCGATGTGAGGTGAGCAACAGCACCGAATTGGCAATCAATCCCATCGTCGTCTCGAAACCAGCAGTGACGAGCAGGATGGCATTGGCCACGGCGACGGAGTCGGGGATCGACTCGACTCGCGCAGACTCGACCAAGTCCGAGAGGAGGTCGTCTCTGGGGTCATCCCTCCTCTCGGCGATCGCCTCACGAACGAGAGCCGACAAGGCCGACGCAGCATCAGATGCAGCTAACAAGCCGGCATCGTCGAGATCGGGGTCGAAAGTCCTGACCAATGCTGAAGAAAACTCGCGGATTGCCTCGACGTCCCCCTCGAGCCCGAGCATGTCTGCGATGACAGAGATCGGAAGACGGAAAGCGAGACGATCGACAAGATCGACGGGTGAAGAGAAATCGATCTCATCGACGAGCTTGTGGCTACGTCTCGCAACTGACTCCTGCATCCTGCGCACCGCCCGGGGGGAGAATGCACGCTCCATCGTCCGACGCAAAGCCGAGTGTTCCTCGCCGTTCATGTTGATCAGTTGGCCTCGCCGAAGATCGACGAGGGGTCCAGTATCCACACCACGTCGCTCCAGGGCGCGGGGACCGACGGCAAGGGACGGCTGGCGCAATGCAGCAGATACATCCGAAACACGGGTGATTCTGATGCGACCATCAGCGTCCTCTTGTGGCGGACCAACGCGCATCGGCGTCATGGCCAGAAGGTAAGACCCGTCGCCGCGACTGTCAAGTGTGATCCGTTGGTTGTCGGGTTCTAGAGTCGGGTGGGGCCAATTTCGTGGTGCCCGGGGAGGAGCCACCAGGTGAAGCTGGCGATGATGATCAACTACGTGGGCGACTTTCCGTCGTCTGCGAAGCAGGTGGCCGAGTTGGAGAAGGTCGGCCTCGACATGGTGTGGGTCGCCGAGGCGTACTCGTTCGACTCGATCTCCCAGATCGGTTATCTCGCGGCAGTCACCGAGAAGGTGCAGATCGGCACCGGCATCGTCAACGTCTATTCGCGCACTCCTGCACTCATGGCGATGACGGCAGCAGGATGCGACTACGTGAGTGGTGGACGATTCGCTCTCGGGCTCGGTGCATCTGGCGCGCAGGTGATCGAGGGCTTCCACGGAATGCCGTACGAGAAGCCGATGCTGCGCACGCGCGAGTACATCGAGATCTGTCGTGAAGTGTGGAAGCGCGAGAAGCCACTGACCTACGAGGGCAAGACGGTCACGGTGCCGTTGCCTGCGGGTCAAGGTATTGGCCTCGGCAAACCGCTCAAGATCATCAATCACCCGGTGCGCAATCGCATTCCCATTTGGTGGGCCGCGGTGAAGGAGAAGGCGGTGGAGTCGACCGGCGAGGTCGCCGATGGCTGGATGCCGATCTTCGTCTGGCCAGAAAAGATGATGGAGGTGTGGGGCGATCCGTTGCGCAAGGGATTGGCCAAGCGTTCGTCGGATCTCGCTCCGCTCGAGATCCAAGCCGGTGGGATGTTGGCCATCGACGAGTCGCTCGTCGGCGACGACCAGGACAAGGTGCTCGATTTCGCGCGTCCATCGACTGCGCTCTATGTCGGTGGCATGGGCGCCCGCGGCAAGAACTTCTACAACGACATCTGCAAGGCCTACGGCTTCGAACAGGAAGCAGTGCAGATCCAGGATCTCTATCTGGACGGCAAGAAGGACGACGCGGCCAAGTTGGTGCCGACCGAATGGTTGCGCAACTCGCACCTGGTGGGAAGCAAGGGTTTCGTGAAGGAGCGGCTTGCCGCCTACAAGGAATCTGGCGTCACGATGCTCCAGGTGAATCCGATCGGCCCGAACGCAATGCAGCAGATCGAATTGTTGCGGAGCCTGATCGATTCACTCTGACCGATGACGACGCCGTTTCTGGGTGATGTCGCACCCGGCTGGGAGCGCATCGGCGATCTGTTCCGGTCCCTTCTCGACGAGGGTCGGGACGTCGGCGCGGCACTGTGCGTCTTCCATGACGGGCATCGGGTGGTCGACCTCACGGGCGGTTGGCGCGACGTCGACCGAACGGTGCCGTACGCCGAGGACACGTTGCAGGTGCTATTCAGCACGTCGAAGGGAGTCGTCGCATTGGCGGTGGCGCTGTGTGTGCAGCGGGGGCTCCTCGGTTACGACGAACCGGTAGCCACGTTGTGGCCGGAGTTCGCCGATGCAGGCAAGGAGTCGGTCACGGTCGCCGAGTTGCTCTCGCACCAAGCAGGTTTGTATTGCCTCGATGCCCCTGCAGAGTTGGCGGAGGCGTTGGAGTGGGAGGCGATGACGCGCCGACTGGCCGCGAGTACTCGCGAGGCAACGTCGGGCCACGGGTATCACGCCCTCACGTGGGGTTGGTTGGCGGGCGAGTTGGTGCGCAGGGTGGACGGTCGCGATATCGCCACGTTCGTCGCCGAAGAACTCGCGACTCCCGTCGGTGGAGAATGCTGGTTCGGTCTGCCGGAGCGACTGGAGCACCGTGTCGCTCCCGTGAACACGGGGTGGGACGAGCGACCCGCGACGAGCAGCGTCGCCGCTTCGCCGGACTCGCTGTTGTCACGAGTGTTGACGGTGAACGGTGCGCTCGCGGTGAAGGGTGGCTTCAACCGCCGCGACGTTCGCGCAGCGGCGATCCCCGCTGCCAATGGCGTGTCCAACGCCCGCACCATCGCAGCGATGTATTCCGCATCGTTCGTGCCGACGCACACCGATGCCGGAGTCGTGAGGTTGCTCGACGACGACACGATGCTTCGCGCGACGAAACGCGTCACGCCTCATGGAGAGCGCGACGATGTGTTGCGTCTTGAGACGTCGTTCTCCATGGGGTTCATGACGCCGAGCGTCATCGTTCCCTTCACGGGGGAGACGAGTTACGGTCACCCGGGCGCAGGCGGTTCACTCGGTTTCGCCGACCCCTCTCGTGGTATCGCCTTTGCCTACGTGATGAACCGCATGGGCGACATGCTCATCGGCGACGACCGTGCCGCGCTCCTCGCCGAAGCGGTCTACTCGATCGCGCGTCAGTAACGCTCAGCCGACGCGGCGGATGGCTGCATCGGCTTCCGCGACGATGCGGCGCACGAGTTCATCGGCAGGAATCAGGCCGTTGATCGCTCCGACGCCTTGACCGGCAGGCATGAATTCACGCTTCACGTCCACGGCGGTCCCCTCGGGATGTCCGAGGTGGTTGGCCCCGGCCTGCATCGAGGCGATGGCTTGCATCGGAAATCCTTGGATGCGCTCGGGTTGCGAGTCCCACTCGTTGGTCCAATCGTTGCGGATCACTCGGCACGTCTTTCCGGTGTAACTGCGGGTGACGACCGTCGAATCTTCGGACGAGGCGACCAACGTTTCCTTGTAGCCGTCCACGGCACGCGCTTCCGGTGTGGCGATGAAGCGTGTACCGATCCATGCACCGTCGGCACCGAGCGCCAACGAGGCAGCAAGACCGCGTCCATCGAAGATGCCTCCTGCCGCCACCACGACCACGCGATCGCCGACCGCATCGACCACCTGCGGGACGAGCGCCATCGTCGCGACCGTGCCCGTGTGACCACCTGCCTCGGTTCCTTGCGCAACGACGAAGTCACAACCGCTCTCTGCTGCGGCGACGGCATGGCGCACCTTGCCGCACAT
>JBJTFU010000053.1:0-3289 GCA_046093585.1 Ilumatobacteraceae bacterium
GTATCTGGGTGCCGTCGTGAGGCGTTCCCTCGGTGCACCGCTGTACGTGATCGCCACCAACCCTCGTGGACGTAACGCCGACCACCGATGACCGGCTCACTGAATTGGGTGGTAGGTGCGGGTGGGCTGCTCGGCTCGAGCGTCCGTGCTGAGGCACCACACACGGAGGCCCTGTGGGCACCCGGATTCAAGGTGAACTGGTCGTCGCCTTCGACGGTCGGAGCCGAACTCGCAGCAGGAGTCGACCGCTTCGTCGAGGCGGCCAGTGGTCGGCCCTGGAGGCTGTGGTGGTGTGCCGGCAAGGGTACGGTGTCATCGACAGCGGAAGTGTTGGACGAGGAGTTCACCGCGTTGTCGGCGCTACTCGCTTCTTTGCGACGGGCTTCCCCACAGTGGCTCGCCCGGGGGCAGGTGGTCTTCTCGTCGTCCGCAGGATCGATCTATGCAGGTAGTCCCGACACGATCATCGACAACGAGACTGCACCGGCACCACTCACCGATTACGGGATTCTGAAACTCCGTTGTGAACACGCCATTCAAGAATTGGGTACACAGACGGGCATGACGACCATCGTGACTCGGATCACCAACCTGTACGGCCCGAAGCAAGACATGTCCAAGTCGCAGGGCCTGATCTCCGCCACTTGTGCCTCGGTGATCCGTCATGAGGCGGTGCCGATCTTCGTGTCACTTGGCACCGTGCGCAATTACATTCATGCGCGAGACGCTGCTCGTTCGATGTGGCGGTCCGTGGTCGATGGGTCGACTCGGGGGAACGTGGTTCGGATCGTCAGTTCGCCTGCGAATCTCTCCGTGGGAAACGTCCTCAAGGTGGTCGAGGAAGTGGTGGGTGAGCGGGTGCTCACCCGAGTGGCGTCTCGTCCCGATTCCGCAGTCTTGTCGAGGAGCGTGTTCTTCGATCCTGGGCAAGGGGGCGTGGAGTTGGACGACTACGTACCGATCCACGTGGGTGTGGACGAGGTGTATGCGAGTTTGCTGCGGTCATGGCAAGCGGGGTCGATGGCCGTCTCCGGGGGAGCTGCCTAGATGAGAGCATTGCTCGTCTGCAATCGCGGTGAATCAGATCCAGGATTCGTGGGTGAACGACTCGCGCACCACGATTTCTCTTTCACCCGAGTTTCGCGCGAACACCCGGGTGAGTGGCCGACCTTGGACGGCGTCGACTTGCTCCTGCATCTCGGATCCGAATGGTCGGTGTACTGGGAGCAACTCCAGCGGGAGGTTTCCGCCGAGTCTGCATTGATGGCCGAAGCGCATCATCGGGGAGTGCCCATTTTCGGGATTTGCTTCGGTGGCCAGATGCTCGCGAAGACACTGGGTGGGGAGGTGGTTCGTGGAAAGAAGTCGGAGGTCGGTTGGCACGATGTACTTGCCACCCCCGAGAACGCGGTCGTCGGCGGCAGGTGGATGCAATGGCACCATGACGTCTTCTCCGTGCCGGTCAACGCGACCACCCTTGCGCTCACCGACGTCGGGCCGCAGGCATTCGTCGCGCGCCGCAGTCTCGGAACGCAGTTCCATCCCGAGGCGAACGAGGCGATCGTCACCTCGTGGATGTCGGGTGATGGGGTGCTCGATCTCGTGGCCAACGATTTGGCGCCCGCCGACTTGTTGGAAGCAACGCGACGCGAGGTGGCCCGGTCGGAGGCGGCAGCCCACCAGTTGGTGGATTGGTTCCTTGCTTCGGTGGCTTCGGCTCCCTTGTCGAAAAACACACGAGTCGGTAACTAGTTCACAAGGCGAGGTTCGGTCGGCAGACCGCCCAAGTAGTAGTTTTTGACCCGATGTCTGACTTCCTCCGGTCGTTCCTCACCGTGGTGTGGTTTGGTCTGGCGGCCATCCTCATCGCCGGTCTGTTGCTGTGGGTGGCTTCGCTGTTGCGTCCCTCCAAACCGGGTAGGGAAAAGCTCCTCACTTATGAGAGTGGTGTCGATCCAGCAGGTGAGGGTTGGTCGCAAAGTCAGGTTCGCTATTACATCTTCGCCTTGCTCTTCGTGATCTTCGACGTGGAGGCCGTGTTCATCTTCCCCTGGGCCACGCAGTTGGAGCGTTACGGCACCTTCGGGTTGGTGGAGATGGCAGTGTTCGTTTTCGTACTCTTGCTCGGCCTCGTGTACGCGTGGCGCAAGGGTGTGTTGAGGTGGGTGTAGTCACATGGGTCTCGTAGATCGTGGTCGCCTGCCCAAGCCGTTGACGTCGCTGTTCAATCTCGGTCGTTCGTACAGCATGTGGGTGTATCAGTGGGGGCTCGCATGTTGCGCCATCGAAATGGGTGCTGCATTCGGTTCGCCGCGCTACGACGTGATGCGACTCGGTGTGATCCCGTTGCCCGCGAGCCCGCGACAGGCCGACCTCGTGGTGATTTCGGGGACAGTCACCGACAAGATGGCGCCCGCTATCAAACGTTTGTACGAGCAGATGCCCGAACCGAAGTACGTGATCTCGATGGGGAGTTGTGCAAACTGCGGTGGTCCGTACTGGGACAGCTACTCGGTGACGAAAGGCGTCGATCAGATCATTCCGGTCGACGTCTACGTGCCGGGATGTCCGCCGCGTCCAGAGGCACTGCTCGAGGGCGTGGTACTGCTGCAGCAGCGGATCAAGAACGAGGACATGGGAGCGCGTTGGCGCGGAGAGGGCACCCGCTCACTTCAGGCTTCCGCAGAGGCCGAATGGCGAGGTGAGCCCGTTGTCGCAGGCTGAAGCATCGTCACAGATCGCGTCCGACTCGTTGCGCGAGTCCGTCGCATCCGAAGTTCGAAGCGCCCTCGGTGACGCCGTCATCGACTCGATGGTCAAGCCCGGTGATGACATCTGGATGCGTGTGCGCACCGACGCATGGCGCTCGAGCATGATCACGTTGCGCGAGTCGCTCGGCTTCGACTACTTCTGCTTCCTCTCCGCCATCGATTGGCTTCCCTCGCCCTTCGGCCGAGGCGAGGAGGATCCCACCGAGCCCGCCCCCGAGCGCGACACGACCGTGCGCCCCGGTTACTGCGGCGGTGACACTCGGATGCAGGTGTTCGTGCGATTGGTCAGCTCGACCAAGCACGTCGGGATCACCCTGAAAGTGGACGTACCGAACGACGCCATGACGATCGAGTCGATCGCGAACGTGTATGCGGGTGCCAACTGGCACGAGCGGGAGACCCACGAGATGTTCGGTATCTCGTTCGCGGGCCATCCCGACCTGCGCAACATGTACTTGCCCACCGACTTCGAAGGTCATCCGTTGCGCAAGGACTTCCCGTTGCTCGCGCGCATGGTC
>JBJTFU010000054.1:0-5753 GCA_046093585.1 Ilumatobacteraceae bacterium
CGCATGAGATAGTCAAGCGAGAGCCCGGCGTGTCGGTGACGGTGATCGAGAAAGAGAGCGCACTCGCATCACACCAGACCGGCAACAACAGTGGGGTCATCCACTCCGGCCTTTACTATCGACCAGGTTCGCTCAAGGCACGACTATGTGTTGAAGGTCGAGCAGCCCTATTGCAGTTTTGCCAAGAATACGACGTGCCTCATGAAGTGTGCGGCAAGGTGGTAGTTGCGATCGACACAGATGAAGTTCCCCAATTGGAAACGCTCCACGATCGGGCGACCGCAAATGGTCTCGAGGGAGTCCGTCGAATAACGATCCCCGAGTTGTGCGAGTTTGAACCAAATTGCAGTGGCGTAGCCGCACTCTTCGTTCCTCAAACAGGAATCGTCGACTACCCGCAAGTGACGAGAACTCTGGCTAGTCGCGTCTCTGAGTCAGGCGGTGACATTCGATTCGGCACGAGACTGTTGTCGATCGTCGAGACATCAGAAGGTGTACGAGTGGAGACTTCCGCTGGAGACTTCCTCGCCGACCGAGTGGTCTCCTGTGCGGGCCTGCAATCTGATCGGGTTGCTCAATTGACCGAAGAAGACCTCGATCTGCGTATCGTGCCCTTTCGAGGCGAGTACTACGTGCTGAATGAAAACGCAAAACGACTCGTACGTAACTTGATCTACCCCGTACCCAACCCTGAATTCCCGTTCCTTGGTGTTCACTTCACGCGGATGATCAGCGGCGATGTGGAGTGTGGTCCGAATGCCGTTCTCGCTCTGGACCGCGAGGGTTATCGGAAGTTGAATTTCAGTGCTCGAGACTCCTGGGACACGCTGTCTTGGCCAGGCTTTCACAAAGTGGCACGTAAGTACTGGAAGACAGGACTTGGTGAGGTGCATCGCAGCGTCAGCAAAGCGGCGTTCACGAAGGCGCTCCAGAGGCTGGTGCCGGAGATCACGGAGAGCGACTTGGTGCCAGCAGGATCGGGGATTCGTGCGCAAGCATGTGGTCGCGACGGCACCTTGCTCGATGACTTTGCGTTACGGAGAAGTGGTCGAATCACCCACGTGGTGAACGCTCCCTCGCCGGCGGCAACTGCGTCAATGGCGATCGCCCGACACATCGTTGATCAAGCGGTGCAGTGAAGATTCGGTGAAGATTGTGAGTCTGATCACAGCAATGCGGCCCAAGCAGTGGGTGAAGAACCTGCTCGTGTTCGCCGTTCCGCTCGCGGCGGGAAGGGTCGCAGATGCAGAGGTGATGACCGCCGCGGTCGTGGCGTTCGTCGTGCTCACCCTCGCTGCTGCAGCCGTCTACCTCGTGAACGACGTACGGGATGCGGAGAAGGATCGACTGCACCCCACGAAGTCGATGCGCCCGATCGCCGCAGGCAAGGTCTCTCCATCGGTCGCACTCGGGGCTGCGTCGCTCTGTGCCGTCCTGGCGGTGGGCGTGCCCGCGGCGATCAGCGAGTGGGGCCTCCTGATCGTCGTCGGCGCATACGTGTTGTTGCAGACCGGCTATCAGGCCGGACTGCGCGACGTGGTGTTGGTGGACATCGTCATCGTGGCCGCCGGTTTCGTCCTTCGAGCGGTGGCCGGTGGTGTGGCGTCCGAAGTGTTGGTGTCCAACTGGTTCCTGATGGTGACGGGTGCGAGCGCATTGTTCATGGTGTCGGCCAAACGATTCGGTGAACTCGTGTCACACGGAACCTCCACCCGGGAGAGTTTGGGCAACTACACCGAGTCGTACCTGCGCACGATCTGGACGTCATCGATGTTCGCCGCCGTCGTGTTCTATGCGCTGTGGGCCGTCGATCTCGGCTCGACTCGTGACGACAACTTCGCGGTGCTGTCCACCGTCCCGTTCTCGTTGATCATGCTGCGCTACGCGTTCCACGCCGATCGAGGAATGGCTGAGGCGCCGGAGACGGTCGTGCTCACGGATCGGGTGTTGCAGGTGTTGGCGCTCGCCTGGGTTGGCTTGTTCCTCCTGCAGGTCGCCTGATGGCGACCGAGTTGCTGGCGGGGTGGGGGCGCACTGCGTTCACGGGAACGCGGCTGACCGAACCCACCCGTGAATCGGCGCCCGAAACGGTGCGGATGGCCGAGCGAATGATCGCCCGCGGGCTCGGCCGCGGGTACGGGGATTGCGCGGTGATCGGCGGCGGTACGACGGTGTCGACAACCAACTTGCGCTCGTTGCGCATCGACGGCGACTGCATCGAGGTGGATGCGGGTACCTCGCTCGAAGAGGTGATCAAGTTCGCCCTCCCGCAAGGTTGGTTCGTTCCCGTCACGCCCGGAACGCGCTTCGTCACCGTGGGCGGGGCGATCGCCGCCGACATTCACGGCAAGAACCACCACCGCGACGGCACCTTCGGCAGTCACGTGGAGCGAATCGACCTGTTGCTCGCCTCGGGGGAAGTGCGATCCCTCACGCCTAGCGACCGACTGTTCTGGGCCACCGTCGGCGGAATGGGCTTGACGGGGATCATCCTCTCCGCCCGTGTGCGCATGACTCCCGTGGAGACATCGCAGATGCGCACGGTGAACCAGCGAGTGAAGAACGTGGACACCTTGATGGAGTTGATGGTGCGTGCCGATCACGAATGGCGCTATTCGGTGGCGTGGGTGGACACCATGGCGACGAAGGGAGCGCTCGGCAGGTCCGTGTTGTCGACGGGAGAGCACGCGACACGCGCCGAACTCGAATCGAAGAAAGAACCACTCGCCTATGAGCCTCGTCAACGACTCACGGCACCGAGCTTCGTACCGTCGGGAGTGTTGAACAAGTGGTCGGTGCGAGCGTTCAACGAAGCGTGGTTTCGCAAGGCTCCGCGGAAGGCGAAGCGGGGCATCGAATCGATCACCCACTTCTTCCATCCGCTCGACGGAGTGGGCGAGTGGAATCGCATCTACGGACCTCGTGGATTCATCCAGTATCAGGTGGTGGTTCCCGACGCTCATGCAGCGACGGTGCCGTGGATGATCGAAACCTTCGCCACGCGTCAGGTGCCGGTATTTCTCGCCGTTCTCAAGCGATTCGGCAACGCGAACGAGGGAATGTTGTCGTTCCCCACGACGGGATGGACCTTGGCCCTCGACATTCCCGCAGGGGTGAGTGGTGTGGCGGAGATTCTCGATGAGATGGACGAGCGAGTGGTGGGTGAAGGTGGAAGGATCTACTTGGCGAAGGATTCCCGTATGAACCCCCGACACCTCTCCACGATGTATCCGCGCCTGAACGAATTCCGCAGTGTGCGCGACGAGGTGGACCCGAACCGACGATTCGTATCGAACCTCGGCGACAGGTTGGGCCTGTGATCGACGGTCTCGGCGCAGTGCAAGACGTCCTGGTGGTGGGCGGTTCGTCGGAGATCGCCAGTGCGATCGTCACCGAGTTGGCCGCCAAGCGCCGACTGCGGCGAGTGGTGCTGGCCGGTCGTTCGACGGATTCGGCCGTGGCAACGATGCGTGTGGCCAACCCCGGTCTCGACGTGCAGTCGATGTCGCTCGACTTGACCAAGACCGGCTCGATCGCTGCGGCAGTGAACGCGGGATGGGGTAGCGGCTTCGACGTGGTGTTGCTGGCCGCGGGGGTGCTTCCCGACCAGACGACCGCCGAGCGCGAACCGGCCACCGCGGTCGATGCGGCACTCGTCAACTTCGTCGGCCAACTGGAGGCAGGTACGGCGGCGATGAACGAGTTCCGCAAGCAGGGCCGAGGTGTGCTGGTGGTGATCTCGAGTGTCGCCGTCGAGCGTCCGCGGGTGGACAACTTCGTCTACGGCTCGGGCAAGGCAGGACTCGACTTTTGGGCCAACGGTCTCGCCGACAGCGTCGACGGCAAGGCGATTCGAGTGCTCGTGGTGCGCCCCGGCATGGTGCGCACGCGGATGTCGCGGCACCTTCCCGAGGCACCGATGACCTGTGACGCCGTGGATGTGGCCAAGGCGGTGGCGAAGAACCTCGTGCATGGACCCACCGCGGTGTGGGTACCCAGTCGTCTGCGGTGGGTGATGGCCGTGTTGCGACACCTGCCGCGTCCGATCTTCCGCAAGCTCAGCCCGACTGGCTCCGCCCCGGGTGGCAAGGCCGCGGACCCCCGCTAGCCTGACCCGCACATAACAACCCTCGGGTTGCTCGCCACAGACATCCGGCCTTCCTTCGGGAAGTTAATCGGGCCCCAAGCCCGGCCAGACGAGGCGGATACTTTCGGAGCGCGATTCCGTCGCCGCGCTGGGAGCGTTCGATCTGTGGAGAACGCCCGCGCAAGACAAAGGTTCAACATGACAAGCACTCCGAGCGCAGAGAAGGCGGCAGTCGTCGCCGAAGTCCGCGAGAAGCTCGCCGCTGCCGATGCCGCCCTCGTCACCGAGTACCGCGGCATGACCGTGGGTTCGCTCGCCTCGTTGCGTCGCGCATTGCGTCAGCACGGTGCCGAGTACAAGGTGTACAAGAACACGCTCGCCCGTTTCGGTGCGAAGGAGGCCGGGTACGAGGGTCTCTCCGAGATGCTCGTCGGTCCGGCTGCGATCACTTTCGTCAAGGGTGACGCCGCCGCAGCCGCCAAGGCCCTGCGCGACCACGCCAAGGACAACCCGCTCCTCGTGTTGAAGGGTGGCGTGATCTCCGGCAAGACGGTGGACGCCAATGCGCTCAAGGTGCTCGCCGACCTGCCGTCGCGCGAAGTGCTGCTCGCACAGTTCGCCGGTGCCCTCAAGGCGCCGCTCAGCAAGACGGCCAACCTGCTCGCCGCTCCGGCACGTCGTGCCGCGTACGGCCTGAAGGCGCTGATCGATTCGAAGGAAGCGGCGTAAGGACGGCGGCACGCCCGTTGCCTGAGCCACAGATCGCAAGTTCAACCAACCACCAGATCAAGACAAACAAGATCAAGACAGAAACAGGAGAAGAAAGACATGGCACTCACCAAGGACCAAATCCTCGATGGAATCGCTGAGCTCAGCGTCATCGAATTGAAGGAACTGCTCGACGCGTTCGAGGATAAGTTCGGCGTCACCGCCGCCGCCCCCGTAGCCGTTGCCGCCGTTGGTGGCGCAGCCGCCGGTGCAGCACCTGCCGCCGCCGAGAAGGACGAGTTCACCGTCGTGTTGAAGGATGGCGGTGCCCAGAAGATCCAGGTCATCAAGGTCGTGCGCGAGCTGACCAGCCTCGGTCTGAAGGAAGCCAAGGACCTCGTCGACGGCGCCCCGAAGCCGGTGCTGGAGAAGGCGAGCAAGGACGATGCCGAGAAGGCAAAGGCCAAGCTCGAAGAGGCCGGCGCAACCGTCGAACTCCAGTAATCGTCTCGTCGAAAGCGGGGTGGGGCATCGTTCCCGCCCCGCTCGACAGACCCCGCACGCCCAGACGGAATCGAGAAAAAGCCCGTTAGGCTAGTCCGTTGCCGTGCGTCGCCCTGTGAATCTCCCCACCAGGAAATTCATGTGGCTCGTCATCCCCATTTCACCGCGTCCCGATCAGGAGTAACTCAGTGGCCTCACGTGCTTCCGCACGCGAACGGTATTCGTTCGCGACCCTCCCCGAAACTCTCCAACTGCCGGACCTGATCGCGGTACAACGCGACAGTTTCGAGTGGTTCCTGAAGGAAGGGTTGAAGGAAGCATTCGACGACATCTCGCCGATCAAGGGCTTCTCCGACGACCTGCAATTGCAGCTCGAGTTCGATCCCGAGGACGAGGATCTTTGCCCACGCCCGAAGTTCACGGTGGAGGAGTGTCGCGAGCGCGACATGACGTA
>JBJTFU010000055.1:0-5849 GCA_046093585.1 Ilumatobacteraceae bacterium
GTACCGGCGGGCGACACCCCCACTCCCTTGAACGACACCACTTCGTCGGCCGAGCGCTCCTCGATGTGAATGTCGGAACCAGAATGCGTGCCCACGTCGACCGTCGATTCCGGCGCCACGACGACGAAGGGAACGTTCGCAAACTGCGCTGCAAGCGCCAATGAGAACGTGCCCACCTTGTTGGCAGTATCGCCATTGGCGGCAATACGGTCGGCACCAGTCACGATTGCATCCGCATAACCACGAGCAAGCAACGATGCCGCTGCGGAATCTACGAGCAATCTGAACGGCGCACCCATGCGCTGCAACTCCCACGCTGTCAAGCGACCACCTTGCAACAGGGGTCGCGTCTCGAGGGGTAGGGCCTCAGCAAGTTTGCCGCGTTCGTGAAGAGTCTGAATGACCGCAAGAGCGGTGCCACGTTCGATGGCCGCAAGTGCCCCGGTGTTGCAAATCGTCATCACACGAAGTGGACGATCACCACAACGCTCGAGGAGGAAGTCGGCGCCGAGTTCACCCATGTTGATCGACGCAACACGCTCTTCCTCGCGAATTTGATCGGCGATGCGCAGTGCTTCATCGAACGACTCTGCCACCGCCGTCCGATCGACCATTCGCGCAAGGTTCACTGCCGTCGGCCGAGCATCGCGAATTCGCTTCACCTCGGTACGAAACCGCTCGGCATCTTCGATCGGATGGTGCTTGGATGCGGCGAGAGCAACGCCGTATGCACCTGCCACTCCGATTGCCGGCGCACCCCTCACCACCAACCGAGCGATCGCATCGATAACGAGATCGACCGTGTCGCACCGCCGCATCTCTTCGTCTTGCGGCAACAACGTCTGGTCCACGAATTCCACGGCGCCGTTTTGCCACACCACCGTCTCCAAGCGCGTCGTCATCGCCGAAAGGGTATGGGTGTCTTACGGCCACCGTCAATACAGTAAGGAACGATGATCGAGATCAATCTTGCGCAAAGGGTGGTCGTGGTTACTGGGGCCTCGGGGACGATCGGGTCAGGTATCGCGAGGCGGTTCGAGGAAGCAGGTGCACAGGTGGTGATGCACCACCACCGGGGGACGCCGCCGACGCCGAGTGGCAACTCGATGACGGTGCAAGCAGATCTCACTGCAACAAAGGGACCGGCGCAGGTGCTCGAAGCTGCACTTGCTCGGTACGGACGAGTGGACGCAGTCATCAACAACGCGGCCATCCAACCACTTGCCGGTCTGCTCGACATGACCGATGAGCAGTGGGACGCGATGATCCATACGAACGTGACGGCATGTCATCGAATGACGCAGGCATTCGCACAGCACATCGTCGGAGCAAAGGGTGAGGGTTCGATCGTCAACATCGCGTCGATCGAAGGAATCGCTCCAGTGGCAGGGCACGGTCACTACGGAGTATCCAAAGCTGCGTTGATCACCCATACCAAGGTCGCCGCACTCGAATTCGGCGCGTTCGGCATTCGGGTGAACTCGATCTCCCCTGGTTTGATCGCTCGTGCGGAGATTGACAAGGAGTGGCCGGAAGGAGTGGCGAGGTGGATGGAGAAGGCCCCACTTGGACGACTGGGTACTCCGCGAGATGTCGCTGACGCCTGCGTCTTCCTGTGTTCCGACTTGGCCCGCTGGATCACCGGCACCAACCTCGTCGTGGATGGTGGTGTCTCCGCACGCCCCACCTGGTGAACCGGTCGTGGTGAGTTCGTTCGCAACCAACCACCACTAGCCTTCCGAACACCTGCATGGAGTTCGATCCTTCGTTACTGCCGCAGAATGCGGATGCGCTCGACGAACTCGTGCTCGCCTCACGGCTGCTCGGCAGTGATGATTCACTCGTCCTGCATGGCGGGGGCAACACGTCGGTGAAGGCTCCTTGGCGCGACATCACGGGGGCGTCTGTCGATGCGATCTATGTCAAGGGCTCGGGTTGGGACTTGGCCACGATCGATCGCCCCGGCTTCGCCCCGATGCCGCTCGATCGACTCGGTGCGCTTCTCGAACTTGAGACCCTCTCCGATCCGGACATGATGCGCGAGCTCCTGTCGGCCCGTCTCGACCCGGAAGCGCCGGCGCCCTCCGTCGAATCGTTGTTGCACGCCTTCCTGCCGCATGTCGCCGTGATGCACAGCCATGCGGACGTCATCATCACACTCACCAACCTTCGAGATGGTGAGCGCCGAATTCGCGAGGTGTTTGGCGACGACGTCGTGGTGGTTCCCTACGTAATGCCAGGTTTCGAATTGGCACGTGAAGTTCGCGCCGCTTGGCCCAGCCAAGCGCACGACGGCACGGTGGGCATGGTGTTGATGAACCATGGGCTTTTCACGTTTGGTTCATCGTGCAAAGAGGCATACGAGCGGCACACACAACTCATCCACCGAGCGCAACAGTTTCTCGATCGACTTCCGAAAGCCCAAAGACATGTCGCTGCATCGACTCCATGTAGTTGCGCACTCGAGCTGGCCCGAATGCGCAAGCAACTCAGCGAGGCGGCGGGCAAGCCGATGATCGTTCGCCGCCACACCGGCGACAAGGTGATGTCGTTCGTCGCCCGGCCCGACCTCGCAACGCTGTCCACGCGGGGGCCGCTGACACCTGATCATGTGATTCGCACCAAGCGGATTCCGCTCGTCGGCCGCGATGTTTCCTCGTTCGTAGAGGACTACCGCCAATACTTCGAGACCAACAAGCATCGTGCCCGCACCGAGATCACGATGCTCGATCCCTCCCCGCGCATCGTGCTCGACGAACAGTTCGGAATGCTCGCCGTAGGTACGTCATCGAAAGATGCCGACATCGCAGCAGACATTTATCACCACACCCTCGATGTGATTACGAACGCCGAGGATCGACTTGGCGGCTGGGCACCGCTCGACGCGCACCATCTCTTCGACGTCGAGTATTGGGATTTGGAGCAGGCCAAGTTGCGCCGCGCAGCCAAGCCGCAGCCGTTCTCGGGCCAAGTAGCAGTGGTGACGGGAGCGGCGTCGGGCATCGGCAAAGCATGCGCTGCCGCATTGCTCGCCCGCGGTGCCGCGGTGGTGGGCCTCGACGTCTCGCCAAACGTCGCACAGACGTTCACTTCGTCGTCGTGGTGCGGCATCGAGGTGGACGTGACGGACGCAGAAGCCCAGAAGCGTTCACTCGAGGTCGCTGTCGACACGTTTGGCGGCATCGACATGGCGGTACTCTCGGCTGGAATCTTCGGCAAGACGATGCCCATTGCCGAACTCGACCTCGAGGAATATGCGCGCGTCTTGCGAATCAATCTCGACGCCACCGCCATCTCGCTGAAGTTGCTCCACCCATTTCTCGTGGAGTCACCGATTGGCGGACGGATGGTCTTGGTGGGTTCGAAGAATGTGCCCGCACCGGGCGCTGGAGCAGCGGCATATTCGGCATCGAAGGCTGCCGCCACACAACTGACCAGAGTGGCCGCAATCGAGTGGGCCAAGGACGGCATCCGAGTGAACACCGTGCATCCCGACGCCGTGTTCGACACCGCATTGTGGAACGACGAAGTTCTCGCCAATCGGGCCGCGAGTTACGGCATGACCGTCGAGCAATACAAGGCTCGTAACTTGCTGAAGATGGAGATCACCTCTGCGCAGGTTGCCGAAACGGTGGCGGAACTGTTGAGCCCTGCCTTCGCTGCCACGACCGGCGCGCAGATCGCAGTCGACGGTGGGAGCGAACGCACACTGTGAGTTTCTCTCGTGAGCAAGCGGAAGCGATCATCGCGCAACTCCAGCTCGAGATGCTTCCGGTGGAACCAATCCTGTTCAGACAGACTTGGCGACGGACCGAAGGGAACGAAGTTCTTGGCACGGTCATGCTTGGAGCGATGCTCGCCGAATCGTTCTCCGTCATGCACCGTCTCACCGCGGACGAAGCCTGGCACTTCTACTCAGGCGATCCGATCGAACTGCTACTCCTCCACCCGGATGGCAGTCACTCGATGGTGATTCTCGGGAGCAATCCGCTCGCGAACCAAACACAACAACTCGTGGTGCCGGCAGGAACCTGGATGGGTGGACGATTGATCAGTGGTGGAGTCTTTGCGCTGTTCGGCAACACGATGACGCCAGGGTTCACCAGCGAGCGCTTCGAAGGTGGTGACCGCACCGAACTCTGCGCGAAATGGCCAGCTGCGAGCACGATGATCACCGCACTCACGCACGACGAGACCGTGCGCGACATGCCCAAGGGTTACTGATGGCTCGTTCGCTCAGGTTGAATGCCACTGAGCTCGCCGTACTTGGCGTGTTGCTCGGCATGCGGATCACACCACTTTCGACCACGCGTATGAAACGTGCAGATGCACTCGAATCCCTGGTCAAGCGACGAATCGTCGACGACAAAGTGGAGAGAGTCAACCTGCAGGTGGCAACCCTGCTTGCCATCCTTGCTCGGCCAGCCCAGCAGATCACCATTCACCGAACTGGTTCCGCGACGCCGCATCGTGTCGTGTGCTTGCAGACTCGTTCCCATGTCGTACAGGATCTCGATGGCGAGGTCGACGTGATCACTCCGCATCGAGATGCGCTCGCACTGTTCGAAGGCGACTTGGAATCCTCAGCCTCAGCGGCGACGAGTGCGCCATTCTCGATTCCCGGTCGAACGTGGCACGACATGGTGGCACAGGCGAAATACGCGACCGACCAGCAACTTGCGCGCATGGCTGAGATCGACGGGCTCGACGATTCGGAATCGGCTGTGGCTGCCAGATTGGCCAAAGCACACGGCCAACGTCTCGACGCCCGAGTGATGTCATACCGCGGCAAGAACCACTGGCGCGGCGCGGAGCTGTCGTGGATTTCTTCAGGGAGTGAGACCTGGCTGGTCGACGACGGCGCACGGTTTGGTGGCGCATCAGACCTGGCCAGCCGGCGCGCGACCTTCACGCGAGGCCGCGTAGACGATGCCTTACGGGCGGCGCTGTCCTCCTTGGACCCGCGCTTTTGAGTCGCTCCCCGTCCGCCTGACAGACTTTCACCACCGATCAAGGGGGGAACATGGCACGCATCGGAGGCGAGCTCGATCAGCTCGCAGCCCTGAAGTCGACATTCGACCGTCAATCCACGATGGTGACCGACATGTTGTCGTCGATTCGCAATCAGCTCACCAACACCTACTGGGAAGGTCCGGCCGCATCGCGTTTCCGCGAGTCGTGGCAGAGTGACTTCGAGCCGATGTTGCAGCGTCTGCAGACTTCGTTGAACGAGTCGGGCACCGAGATCAGTCGGCGTCGCGACGCACTTCGCCAAGCCGGCTCGTAGAACATGGCGGGGGCCAACCCAGCTGCCGGGCCACATGCAGTGGTTCACGATCTCGCGTCAGCACGTGCCGCGGTGAGCCAACTCGCCCAAGCCGGCGAAGACATGCTGAGTCTCGGACAACTACTTGAGAGTCGTGCGCACTCGATCACCTGGGAATGCGCGAAAGCAAGCCGCTACCGCGACTCCGTCGCTGGCAGACGTACCGAAGCACGGCGAATCGGCGCCTCACTTCAATCCGCTTCGGCGAGCATCGCCCTGTTACTGCTGATCGCAGAAGCATTCGGGGTCAAGGGAGATTCTTGAGTCATGCCCGAGAAAGTCGTCGTCGATACCGATCATCTGCGTGAACAAGCGCAGTACACCGACGGCGCCATCAATCAGGTAGGCGGTGTCATCCTCGCGGTGCGCAAGACCAAGGCTCGCTTCCCCACGCTCAGCCACCTGTTCGACCCGATCATTGCCGACCTGATGAAGTTCGGCGAGGTGCTCACGGCCGACAAGAACGAACTGTTGAAGGAAATCGCATTCCTCGAACAGCTGGAGGGTCAGTACCCCGTTGGTT
>JBJTFU010000056.1:0-17129 GCA_046093585.1 Ilumatobacteraceae bacterium
GGACAACTTCAAGACCAAGGAAGAGTCGAAGCTCGGCGTGCTCGAGGACATCCTCCAACCGGACAAGTTCCCCGACCTCTACGGCAACGTCTTCCACAAGGTGCGCATCAACTACTACCCACCGCGTGGAGACAACAAGGAGGGTTGGGACAACATCGACATCTTCGGTTGGCTCGGCTACCCGATGCAGATCAAGGTGGACTTCCTCTGCCGCGACAGCATCCTCGCCGCCCCGCTCGCTCTCGACCTCGTGTTGTTCATGGACCTCGCCCAGCGCGCGGGCCTCGGCGGCATCCAGGAATGGCTGTCGTTCTATTACAAGAGTCCGCAAGTCGCCCCGGGTCTCACTCCCGAGCACGACCTGTTCGTGCAGTTGGCCAAGTTGAAGAACACGTTGCGCTGGATGATGGGTGAAGAGCAGATCACCCACCTCGGGCGCGAGTACTACGACGAAGCGTGACCGCCAAACTGGTCGATGTCATCGCGGTTCTCGTCTTCGTCGCGATCGGTCGACGTAGTCACGAGGAAGCGAATTCGATCAGCGGGCTCCTCCAGACCGCCGCGCCGTTCCTCATTGCAGTGGCGTCGTCGTGGGCGGTGGTCGCCATCGCAAGGCCGAGCGGCACGTTGGTTCCCGCGATCATCACCTGGGCCATCACCGTGAGCGCTGGCATGGTGCTGCGCAACCTCGCCTTCGGTGAAGGGACGGCCTTGTCGTTCATCATCGTCACCACGATCACGCTGTTCGTCTTGATCGTCGGCGCGCGGCTCGTCGCCTCGCACTTCTCCTGATACTCAGAAGTTCGTGATCGCGCCCTTGTCGGCGCCCTGCACGAGCTTGGCGAACTTGGCGAGCACGCCCGTCGTGTAGCGCGGAGCCATCGGCTTCCAGCCCACCTTGCGCTCGGCCAACTCGGTCTCCTCCACGAGAAGGTCGAGACGTTTGGTCGGTACGTCGATGCGGATGCGATCGCCGTCGCGGACGAACGCGATCGGTCCGCCGTCCACCGCTTCGGGTGCCACGTGACCGATGCAGAAACCCCAAGTACCACCGCTGAATCGGCCGTCGGTGATCAACGCCACATCGGCACCTCGGCCTGCGCCTTTCAGCGCCGCCGTGATCGCCAACATCTCACGCATTCCCGGCCCACCTTTCGGACCCTCGTAACGAATCACGATCACGTCACCCGGCTTGATGTTGCCGCTGAGCACCTCTTCCATCGCACCGTCCTCACCGTCGAAGACGCGGGCATTGCCCTCGAATGTGCGTTGGTCCTTGGTCAATCCCGCCACCTTGACCACTGCGCCATTGGGCGCAAGCGAACCCGTGAGGATGTTGATGCCGCCTTCGGCGTGGATCGGCGAGGTGACGGGGTGCACGACGTCACCGTCGGGTGCCGGTGGGTTGTAATCAGCCAAACTCTCGGCCATCGTCTTGCCAGAGCACGTCATCACGTCGCCGTGCAAGAGTCCCGCATCGAGCAAGTGCTGCAATACGACGGGCACCCCACCGACACGATCGATGTCGGTCATGTGGTACTTGCCACCGGGCTTCGTGTCGGCAATGTGCGGGACCTTGGCCGCGATCCGGTTGAAGTCGTCCAAGGAAAGATCGACACCGGCCTCGTTGGCGATCGCCAACAGGTGCAACACCGCGTTGGTGCTTCCGCCGAGGGCGCTCAAGATGGCGATCGCGTTCTCGAACGCCTTCTTCGTCATGATGTCGCGCGGGTAGATGCCGAGTCGCGCGAGGTTCACCACCGCCTGACCTGCACGCTCCGCGTCCGAGTCGCGACGCTTGTCGACGGCAGGCGGTGACGCAGTGCCGAGCAGGCTCATGCCGAGTGCTTCAGCGATCGAACTCATGGTGTTGGCGGTGAACATGCCCCCACACGCGCCTTCGCCCGGGCAGGCAGCGCGTTCGATCTCGCCGAGTTCCTCCTGGGTCATCGTTCCCGCCGCACAGGCACCGATCGCCTCGAACACGGTCGTGATGTCGATGTTCTTGCCGTCATGCACACCGGGAAGTGTCGAGCCGTTGTAGACGAACACGCTCGGCAGGTTGAGTCGCGCAGCTGCCATCAACATCGCGGGAATGCTCTTGTCACATCCGGCCAGTCCGACGAAACCGTCGAAGCGCTCCGCGTGCACCACCGTCTCCACGCTGTCGGTGATCACTTCCCGACTCACGAGCGACGCGCGCATGCCTTCGTGACCCATGCTGATGCCGTCGCTCACCGTGATGGTGCCGAACTCGAGCGCCACACCGCCCGACGCACGCACGCCCTTCTTGGCACTGTCGGCGAGTCGCCGCAGCGACATGTTGCAAGGGGTCACCTCGTTCCAGGCCGAGGCAATACCGATCTGCGGTTTCTCCCAGTCGTCGTCGGTGAGCCCCACGGCTCGCAACATCGCACGAGCAGCCGCCTTCTGGTTGCCGTCGGTGACGTCGCGACTCCTCGGCTTGACGTCGACGGGCGTTTCCTTGGGCGTAGACATGGCGCCAAGGCTAGTTACGTGCAGGAGAAGACGAGAGTCGGTCAGCCGCGACGAGCCTGCAGGATCGCAGTGACGACCTTGCCGTCCGCTTTGCCCTGACTGACCTTCATCACCGCGCCGACCAAGGCTCCGACGGCCTTCTCTTCTCCGTTGCAGTACTTGGCCCACGCATCCGGCTGTGCGGCAATCGCCGCATCCACCATCGCTTCGACCGCGCTCGTGTCGAGTGCCTCGAAACCCTTGGCCTGGGCGATCGCTGCGGCATCGCCACCACCATTCGCGACGATCTCGGCCAGGATCGTCTTGGCTTGCGTTGCGGTCACCTTGCCGTCGCGCTCGAGCACGGTCAGCGCGGCTACGTCGGCAGCGGGCACTCTCGGTTGCGCACCTTCCTCGGCGAAGGCTTGCTGCACGTACACCACGGTGCGGCCGGGCTCGCCACCCTCACGCACGACGGCGGCGACGTAGTCGTCCTGTCCGCGCTCCACCACCACGTAGGCCGCTTCACTCTCCTTGTCGATACCGACGAGTGCGGCGAGTGCGGCACGACGGGCAGCGGGGAGCATCGGCAACGCGGCACGGATCGACTCCACCCACTCGCGCTCCGGGTCCAACAAGACGAGGTCCGGCTCGAGGAAGTAGCGGTAGTCGTCCGCATCCTCCTTGGCTCGCAACGTGTGTGTGCGCCCCTCGGCATCGTCCCAGTGACGGGTCTCCTGACGGATCGTGCCACCCGACTCGATCTCCTGGATTTGTCGACGCGCCTCGTAGTCGATCGCACGACCGACCGCACGTACGGAGTTCACGTTCTTGATCTCACAGCGCGTGCCGAACGGCTCGCCCGGTCGACGCACCGAGACGTTGACGTCCACGCGCATCGAACCTTCTTCCATCTTCGCGTCGCTCGCCCCCACCGCCACCAGGATGCTGCGCAGCTCGTTCACGTACTGGCGAGCCTGATCGCTGGTGCGAATGTCGGGCCTGCTGACGATCTCGACGAGCGGAACTCCGGCGCGGTTGAAATCGACGAGCGAATAGTCACTGCCGTGGATACGACCGCTCGAACCACCGAAGTGGGTCGACTTGCCCGTGTCTTCCTCGAGATGGGCACGCTCGATGCCGATACGAACGTCGCCCGGCAACATCAGGTAACCGTCGACGTTCAGCGGCTGGTCGTACTGGCTGATCTGGTACGCCTTCGGCAGGTCCGGATAGAAGTAGTTCTTGCGGTGGAACGTGCACGACTGCACCGAACAGTTGAGTGCGAGTCCGAGACGAATGGCCAGTTCGACCGCCTTGCGGTTGAGCACGGGCAGCGCACCGGGCAGACCCAGCGTGACGGGGTCGATGTGCGTGTTCGGATCGTCGCCGAATCGGTTGGGGCTACCCGAGAACAACTTGGTGGCGGTGTCGAGTTCCACGTGCACCTCGAGTCCGACGACCATTTCCCAACCGTCGGGAAGCGCAGCAGCGTTCGATGGTGCGCTCGTCGCGTTGCTCATCGCGCACGCTCCAGTTCTGCAGCCACGCGGAACATCGTCGCTTCACCGAGTGCGGGCGCCAGCACCTGCACGCCCACCGGCAGGGAGTGGGCGCCAGTTCCGAACGGCACGCTCATCGCGGCGTGTCCGGCCAAGTTGGTGGGGATGGTGAACACGTCACAGCGGTACATCGCGAGTGGATCGGCGGTCTTGTCACCGAAGGGGAACGCCACCGAGGGCGACGTCGGCGTGAGCACGACATCACACGACTGGTAGGCCTTGGCGAAGTCGTCGGCGATCAGGCGACGGACCTTGAGCGCCTTGCCGTAGTAGGCGTCGTAGTAGCCGGCAGACAACGCATAGGTGCCGAGCATGATTCGGCGCTTCACCTCCGCACCGAAACCCTGCGACCGGGTGGCCGCGTACATCGCGTTCAAATCCGCCGCGTCCACGCGCATGCCATATCGCACACCGTCGTATCGCGCCAAGTTGCTCGAGGCCTCGGCAGGTGCAACGAGGTAGTACGCCGTGAGACCGAACTGCAGCGACGGCAACTGCACGTCGACGATGGTCGCACCACGCTCCTTCAATGCAGCGAACGCCGCATCGAGTCGCGCCAACACGTCAGGCTCGCTGCCCTCGGGCATGTCCACCACTCGACCGATGCGCATGCCCTGCACACCCTGATCGAGCACACTCGTCAGGTTCGGCGCCGGCTGCGGCAAGGAGGTCGAATCGAGCGGATCGTGTCCCGCGATCGTCTCAATCACGAGCGCCGCATCTTCCACCGTGTGGGTGAACGGACCGATCTGGTCGAGACTGCTCGCAAACGCCACGAGTCCATAGCGACTGACCACTCCGTAGGTCGGCTTGACACCGACGAGACCACACAACGCTGCGGGTTGACGGATGCTGCCGCCCGTGTCGCTACCGAGGCTCGCCGCAGCGAATCCTGCGGCCACCGCCGCCGCGCTGCCACCGCTCGATCCACCGGGGACACGGGAAGTGTCGAGCGGATTACGTGTCGGACCGAACGCCGAGTTCTCGGTGCTCGAACCCATCGCGAACTCGTCCAAGTTCGTCTTGCCCACGACGACCGCGCCCGCCTCACGCAACTTCGTCACCACGGTGGCGTCGTACGGCGGTTTCCAGCCTTCGAGGATCTTCGACGAGCAGGTGGTCTCCACGCCGCGCGTGCACATGTTGTCCTTCAGAGCGATCGGCACACCAGCCAACGGCCCGAGCGGTTTGCCCGCCTTCACGGCTTCGTCCACTTCGGCCGCCGTTGCCCGCGCCTGCTCGGTGGTCACGAGGTTGAACGCGTGGATCTCGCCTTCGCGCTCGGTTACCCGCCCGAGGTGCTCCTCGAGTACTGCCGAAGCGGTCACCTTGCCTTCGCGAATGTCACGCGCGAGTTGGGCCACCGTGGGAAACGACATCGCTACTCCGTGAACCCGATGGTGGGGGGAACGCGGAATCTTTGGTCTTCGGCCGCAGGCGCGACGGCCAACACCTCGTCACGATCGAGCGACGGCACCACGACGTCTTCACGGAAGACGTTCTTCAGTGGAAGCGGCTGTGGCATGGGCGCCACGTCGGCGAGGTCGAGCTTGTCGATGTCGCGGAAGTGCTCGAGCATTCCCGAGAGTTGCTCGGTCATCCGCGACAGTTCGTCCGGCGTGAGGTCCAAACGCGCGAGTCGCGCAACCTTGGCCACCACCACATCGTCGATTCGCGCGTTTTCCACGCACTTCAGGCTACTGAGCGTCGTCCAGAATTTGGCCGTGCTGTCGCGCCCCACGCAACTTCACGATGAAGCCGACGGCGATCGCGAAGACCACCACCGAAGTCCATTGGTTGAGACGCCAACCGCCGAGGTCACGTGAGGGGTCGATGCGCAAACCCTCGATGAAGAACCGCATCGACGTGTAGCCGGCCACGTACCACGCGAACAAGGCACCGTCGCGCAGCGGCTTGCGGCGATCGAACACGATGAGGGCGACACCCAACAGCGCACATCCGATCGATTCATAGAGGAACGTCGGGTGGAACAACGTGCCCGCTACGTAACCGTCGGGCAAGTGCCGATCGTCGATCTCGAGTCCCCACGGCAACGTCGTCGGCCTGCCGAACAACTCTTGGTTGAACCAGTTGCCCCACCGCCCGATCGCTTGGGCGAAGGCGAGCGCCGGAGCGACACACGTGAGCGCGATGGCGGTCGAAATTCCCTTGCGCTTGGCGACGATCACACCGACGATCACACCGAGGGTGATGCCACCCCAGATACCCAGACCGCCCTTCCAAATCTCGATCCCCTTCCACGGGTCGTCCTCGAAACGACTCCAATCGGTGATCACGTGATAGAGCCGACCGCCAACGACTCCTGCGGGAACCGCCCACAAAGCAATCGTCGACGCGTCGTCGCGCGTGCCCGCTCCACGACGTTCCAGTCGCCTGCCGAACACCATCACCGCCACCACGACGCCAATCGCGATCATCGCCCCGTAGGCGTTCAACCGCAATGGGCCGAGCGACAAGGAACTGCTCGAAGGACTGGGCAACGACGCGACCAGCGCGATCAACTGCGTCATGAGCACGACGCTAGTTGAGTAGCGGACGTCGTCCGCATCGGCGCTGGTTGAATGAACCCATGGATCGGCGCCGCGTGGATTCGTCCGCCTTCACGGCTCTCGCGCCTCTCGCCGTGTTGCTCCCACCGTGGATCGTCGCAATCTTCGTGATGTGGGTTCCCGTCGGCATCGTCACGCCCGTCGACTTCTTCGCCTTCGCTGCCGTCGCCCTGGTCGGCTGTGTGGTGCTGTTCCTCCGACCGGTGCAACGCATCGTCTTCGTGCGACTGCTCGGAGCGCGCACACCCACGTCACGGGAACTCGAACGACTCGAACCCGCCTGGCGCGAAGTCGCGCGTGCCAACTCGTTCGACCCGAGCCGGTTCGTGCTCGCCGTGGTGGACGCCGACGACCTCAACGCATTCGCCTGCGGAGGCCACCTCCTGGTCGTGTCCTCCTTCGCCGTCGATCACCTGACCGACGACGAACTCACGGGCGTACTCGCGCACGAACTCAGTCATCACCTCGGTGGGCACACCATCGCGCTCACCATCGCCCAATGGATGAGCCTGCCGGTACTCGGCGTGGCTCGGCTCGGTATTCGCCTACGCAATCTGAGCGATCAAGCCACCTCGCGGTTCGGCGCACGCTCGACGCTCCTGCGGATTGCAGGCGTTGCCATCACGTTGGTGCTCACCGGTGCATCGCGACTACTGCTACTCGGACTCCTGCTCTCCCAGATGCTCGGCAACTTCGTGGGACGTGGTAGCGAGTATCACGCCGACCGCCGCGCGTACGAAATGGGATTCGGTCGCGAGTTGTTGAACGCGCTGCGCCATGTGAGCGACAGACAAGGTCGGGTGGAAACGCACGCCGGAATGGTGGTGATGTCACATCCACCAGCGCGCACACGCATCGCTCGACTGGAGGCGATGATGCGCGGCGGATCTCGCCGATGAATCGCGGCCCCCAGTACTTGGCGCTGATCGGCGCGGGTGCGCTCGTCGCCGCCAGCCTCCCGCCGTGGGGCTTCTGGCCGCTGGCGTTCGTCGGCGTGGGGATCTTCGCCCACGTCACGTCTTCGTTCGATCGACCGGGCAGCCGCTTCCTCGGTGGCCTGCTCTTCGCCCTCGCGTGGTTCGCTCCGGGCATGGGCTGGATGTGGCACCTCACCGCGCCCGGATACCTGATCGCAGTTCCATTGTTCGCCTCCCTGCACGGGGTTGCCACGATCGTCTCGGCGCGCGCTCGATACCCGTTCGTTGCCGCGCCGCTCGCCCACACCCTCGCCGAGGCGGTGCGTTTCTCGATGCCGTTCGGTGGCGTGCCACTGGCGACGCTCGCCATCTCCCAAGCGGACTCACCGAACGTTCACGTTGCGGCGATTGGCGGTCCGATCTTGTTGTCGTGGTTCGTCTTTCAGGTGGGCTTCCTCGGCGCACGCCTCGCCGCGCAACGCAACCCGCGCCGCGCTCTCGCCTCGACGGTGGTCGTCGTCTTTCTCGTCGCCGTGATTCCACTCGCCGGTGGCGGCAGTGACACCGGCGAGGTATTGCGCATCGCCGCCGTGCAAGGTGGTGGACCGCAGGGGACGCTCGCCATCGAAACGCGCTCACGAGACGTCGTCGACCGACACCTGGAGGCGACACGAACGATCGATGCGTCAGTCGATCCCGACATCGTCGTCTGGCCCGAGAACGTGGTCGACGTCGACGAGTTCTCGATGAGCATCGAACGTGAGGAGATCGCCGCGGAGGCCGCCCGCTTGAACGCTCCGTTCCTCGTCGGCATCACCGAGGACGTGGACGCCTCGGCGTTCACCAATGCGCAGGTGGTGGTGAACGTTGATGGAACGCTCGGGGATCGCTACGACAAGGTTCGGCGCGTTCCCTTCGGCGAGTTCGTCCCCCTTCGCGGCCCGCTCGAATCACTCGGCGCTCCGGTCGACAGGATCCCCCGCGATGCTCGCGCCGGCGAAGGCCCGGGACTGCTGCGCGTGGGTGACGCAACGTTGGCTGTGGCGATCTCGTGGGAGGTGTTCTTCGCCGGTCGCGCCAACGAAGGTGTCGAACTCGGTGCTGCGATGATCGTCAATCCCACGAATGGTTCGAGCTACACGGGCACGATCCTCCAGACACAACAAATCGCGTCGTCCCGACTTCGCGCCGTGGAGACCGGGCGGTGGGTGGTGCAGGTGTCACCCACCGGCTTCTCCGCGTTCGTTTCTCCGACCGGTGACGTGTTCGATCGGACCGGTGTGAGTGAGCAGCGGGTGATCGTCCGGGATCTTCCGTTGCGTGGAGGGCGAACCATCTATTCATATGCCGGGGATCAGCCCATCCTGATCGTCGCCACATCCGTCCTGCTCGCCCTACTCGTGCTCGGAAGGCGCCGAAGGGACGGAAATACCGCTCGGTAGGCTGACGCGACTATGTCGTCGACGCCGTTCGATCCAAACGGCCCGTTGCGCATCGCGTACCTCACCTATCGCGGCAAACCCCACGTGGGTGGTCAGGGCGTGTACACCCGTCATCTGACCAAGGCCCTCGTCGACCTTGGGCACCACGTGGAAGTGTTCGGAGGACAGCCATACCCCGTTCTCGACTCGCGCATTCCGCTGCACAAACTGCCGAGTCTCGACATCTTCAACGACCTCTACCCCGGTCGATTTCCCGCATATTGGGAGATCAAGGACTGGCCGGCGTTCGTCGAGATGGCCCAGTTCCTCAAGGGCACCTTCGGCGAGCCGCGGACCTTCTCGTTGCGCGCGTTGCGCGCATTGAAGCCGCGTGTGAACGACTTCGACCTCGTCCATGACAACCAGTGTCTCGGCTACGGCATTCTCGACATCGAAAAACTCTTCCCCACCATCGTCACGCTGCACCACCCGATCACCAAGGACCGCAGGCTGGAGATGGACCACGCCCCCAATTGGTGGAAGAAGCAGGCGATCGGCAGGTGGTATTCGTTCGTCAAGATGCAAGGCAAGGTCGCGAGCAGGATGCCGCGTGTCGTCGTGGTCAGCGAGAACTCGATCAACGACATCCACGAGGACATGGGCGTGTCACTCGACCGCATGCGACTGGTGCCCGTCGGCGTGGATCCCGACCTCTTCACTCCGCTGCCACAGGTGACGCGCAAGCCCGGTCACCTCATCACCACCGCCTCGGCCGACGTCGCGCTCAAGGGTCTGTCCTACCTGTTGGAGGCACTCGCCAAGTTGCGCACTGAACGCGACGTCCACCTCACGATCATCGGTAAACCACGCGAAGGCGCCAATGCCGACCTCATCCGCAAACTCGACCTGCAGGACTGCATCACGCACGTGTCGGGTGTCAGCGATGAACGCATCGTCGAGTTGTATGCCGAGAGCGAACTTGCGGTGGTGCCCAGCTTGTACGAAGGCTTCAGCCTCCCCGCCATCGAGGCGATGGCGACGGGACTCTGTCTCGTCGCCACCACGGGTGGTGCGCTGCCCGAAGTGACGGGTCGCGACAACGACACGGTGTTGTCGTGTCCACCGGGCGACGCCGAAGCGCTCGCTGCCGCCCTTCGTCGCGGTCTCGACGATGCCGAGCTGCGCGGTCGTGTCGGTCGTGCCGGTCGCCAGCGGGTGATCGAGCGGTGGAGCTGGCGGTACTGCGCTTCGCTCACGGTGGACCAGTACCGCGAAGTCCTCACCATGCCCCACAACGTCGAGAAACTGCGCCGTAGGAACTCCCGCTGATGCTGACCGTTCGTTTCGAGCGACTACCGATCGGCGAGGGAACGCTGTTCCTCGATGCGGGCGCAGGGTTCGGCCGTCACGCATACGAGGCCGCGCGACGCGGGGCCCGCGTGGTCGCGCTCGACTACGCAGAAGCGGAGACCACCGTCACGCGTGCCACGTTCGCGGCGATGTGCGAGGCAGGCGAGATCACGGCCGACCGCCTTGCAGGCGTGTTGCGTGGAGATGCCACACGCCTGCCGTTCCGTGACGGCTCGTTCGACGTGATCGTGACCTCCGAGGTGTTGGAACACATCCAGAACGACGTCGCCGCACTGGCCGAGCTGAGTCGCGTCCTCAAACCCGGTGGCACCTTTGCCGCCACCGTGCCGTCGTGGTTCCCCGAGAAGGTCAACTGGATGCTCTCCGACGAATACCACGCGCCGTTCGTGGAAGGTGGTCACGTGCGCATCTACTCGTCCACCGAGTTACGTGCCAAAGTGCGAGCAGCAGGACTGGCCATGGTCAGCAGCCATCGTTCGCACGGCCTGCACTCCCCCTACTGGTGGCTGCGTTGTGCGGTAGGGCCGACACGTGAGGACCATCCGCTCGTGGCCAAATACAAGAAGTTCCTCGAATGGGACATCATCAAACGTCCGGCCACGACCCGTATCCTCGAGAAGGTGCTCGCGCCGACGATCGGCAAGAGCTACGTGCTGTACGCACACAAGCCACACGAAAAGACGAACCGATGACGATCGACGACCGACGACTCGACGGCATCTTGACTTCCGAAGAGTTGCAGGACACCGCACGGTGGATCGCGTCGCTGCAACGACCTACCGGGATGATCCTGTGGTTTCCCGACGGGCACTGTGACCCGTGGAACCACGTCGAGACGGCGATGGCCCTCGACGTGATGGGCATGCACGACCACGCGCGACGCGCGTACCTCTGGCTCGCCGAGACACAGCGGTCGGACGGCTCCTGGCACAACTACTACTTCGCCGACGGCTCGGTGAAGGACCACAAACTCGACACCAACGTGTGCGCCTACGTCGCCACCGGTGTCTGGCACCACTGGCTGTGCACCGAGGATCGCGACTTCGTCGCCCGAATGTGGCCGACAGTGAAGCGCGCACTCGAGTGGGTGCTCTCGATGCGCAAGCCGAATGGCACCGTCCTGTGGGCCCGCGAGGTGGACCTCATGCCGTGGGACTATGCGTTGCTCACGGGCTCGTCGTCCATTCGCCACGCCCTGCACTGCGGCGCCAACGTCGCCGCCATCCTCGACGATCACCAACCGGAATGGCGCGTCGCTGCGGACACCATCGACGACCACATCAACGGCGACCTCAGCGTGTTCGAGCCGAAGGAGCGCTGGGCGATGGACTGGTACTACCCGGTGCTCTCGGGCTCACTGATCGGTGTCGACGGCATCCGCCGGCTGAACGATCAATGGGACTCATTCGTCATCGACGGTGTGGGTGTGCGTTGCGTGAACGACGAGGATTGGGTGACCGCTGCCGAGACGGCAGAGTGCGCGCTGGCACACGTGGCGGTCGGGGACATCGACACGGCGAAGGAGCTCCTCGCCTGGACACGAGCCCACCGTACCGACGACGGCGAATACATCACCGGCATCGTCTATCCGAATCGAGTGGTGTTCCCCGCCGACGAGAAGAGCGCATACACCGGTGCAGCCGTGATCCTCGCTGCCGACGCGATTTCTGGCGGCTCGCCTGCAAGTGAGATCTTCTTGCGGGCTACCGTCGTCGACTGATCATGCGACACCTGAACGACGACGCACTCGCCCTCCTCTTCACCGAAGCGCACACCGCACACGACTTCGTCGGTGAGCCCCTCACCAACGCGGATCTCCGGCGAATGCACGACATCGTGAAAATGGCCCCGACGTCGATGAACTCCCAACCCTTGCGCGTGGTGTACGTCCAGAGTCCGGACGCACGGGCTCGTCTGATCGGCCACCTGAGCGAAGGCAACAAGGCCAAGACGACGAGCGCACCCACCGTCGCGATCCTTTGTTACGACTCGACCTTCCACGAACGGTTTCCCACGGTGCTGCCCCACTTCGCTGCGGCCCGCGACCTGTTCTTGGACGAGACTCCGCGGCGAACGTTCGCTGCCGGACAAGCGTGGCTACAGGCCGGCTACTTCATCCTCGCCGCACGTTCGCTGGGCTATGTCGTCGGCCCGATGACGGGCTTCAACTCACAAGGTGTAGACGACGACCTGTTGGCTGGCACCACACTCACCTCGTTCTGCGTCGTGAACATCGGACAACCAGGCGAGAACGCCTACAAGGCACGCAACCCGCGGGTCGAGTTCGACGACGCGGTGACGATTCTCTGACGAATCGACTCAGGCCTTGCGCACGACGCGCAACGAGCCGGTCCGCGAAATCTCCTCGAATCCTGCCGCAATGGCCGGAAGGTAGATCTCCTCGAACGGTGCACGCCCACCCTCGCGTTCGTCTTCGAACACGTCGTGGATCGCCAGCGTGGCACCACTTCCCAGATGCGCAGACCACGACGTCCAGTCCGTTCGCGCCACCTCACGCCCATGACCACCATCGATGAACATGAACGAGATCGGGCGCGACCACGACGTTGCCGCCACGTGTGACTCCGCCACGACGGGGAACACGACGTCGTCGAGACCTGCGCGATCGATGGTGGCGAGGAAGTGCGGCAGCGTGTCGATTCGGCCGGTTGCAGGGTCGACGAGAGTGGCATCGTGCCACTCCCACCCGGGCTGGTTCTCCTCCGATCCGCCGTGGTGATCGACGGCATACAGATTCACGCCGCACATTCGCGCTGCGGCCCCGAGCCACACGGTGCTCCGACCACAATACGAACCGATCTCCACGAAGTCGCCCACCGGTCCACTCTGGGCCGCCTCGATCGCGGCAACGAACAGTGCGTCACCCTCGCTTTCGGGCATGAAACCCTTCGTCGCCAGCGCCACTCGTTTCATGTCCTCGGGCATCGTTGCAGTCATCCCGTTCGACCCTACAGCCGCGGATTTCGGGGCCGATGCTGGCAACATTGAGGTCATGCCGAGCCCCCTCGACGATCTCGTCACACTCCTCGATCTCGAATTGATCGAGGTCAACATCTTCCGCGGTCAATCTCCGATGGAGAACAGGCAGCGGATCTACGGTGGGCAAGTTGCGGGACAGGCACTCGTCGCCGCGTCGCGCACGATCGACGAAACGGATCGTCACGTGCACTCGCTGCATGCGTACTTCCTGCGTCCCGGCGCTCCCGGAGTCCCCGTCGTGTACGAAGTCGATCGCATCCGCGACGGCAAGAGTTTCTCCACGCGACGTGTGGTGGCGATCCAGAACGGCAAGCCGATCTTCAACTTGCATGCCTCGTTCCAGAAACGAGAAGAGGGTCTCGAATACCAGATCGAGATGATCCCCGACACCCCGGATCCGGAGTCCTTCCCCGACTTCCACACCCGAATGGCTCCGCACAAGGAGGTGCTCGGAGACTGGTACTACCGACCGCGTCCGATCGACCAGCGCTACGTCGACGGCAACCCGATGACTCGTGCCAACAACCCGCTGCCGGGACAGCGGGTGTGGTTCCGTGCCGACGGCACGCTCCCCGACGACGAAGTGCTGCACGCCTGCATCGTCACCTACGCCAGCGACTCATCGTTGCTCGACACCGCGCTCCTGCCGCATGGTCGTGGGTGGATCGATGGGTCCGTTCAGATGGCCTCGCTGGATCACGCGATGTGGTTCCACCGCAAGTTCCGTGCCGACGAGTGGCTGCTGTACCAGCAGAAGTCGATCAGCACGTCGGGTTCACGCGGGTTGGCCGAGGGTCACATCTTCACCCGCGATGGTCGGCTTGCCGTGACGGTCGTCCAAGAAGGACTGACGCGGCTGATGAAGTGAGCCTCGCGTCTAGCGGCGCGAGTCCATGAACATGCCCTTCAAGGCTTGGTAGTTCTCGATGCAGTGACCGGCACCGAAGACGACCGCTTCGAGCGGCTGTTCGGACATCACCACCGGAACCTGCGTGTCGCGCTCCAAGCGTTGGGCGAGCCCCCGCAACATCGACCCACCACCCACGAGGTACATGCCGCGATTGAGGAAGTCCTGCGACAACTCGGGTGGTGCAACGGCGAGACAGCGCATCACCGAATTGACCATCTGAGTCACCACCTCGTCGATCGCCTCACGCACCTCGGCCGCCGTGAGTACCACCGTCTTCGGCAATCCGCTCACGAGGTCGCGACCCTTCACTTCGGCGTCACGGTCCTCCGGGGTCGGCATGGCACTGCCAATCGAGATCTTGATCTGCTCGGCGGTGCGCTCACCGATGGCCAAGCCGTGGGCCTTGCGCACGTGCGCCTGGATCGCCGCGTCGATGTCGAAACTTCCGACTCGCACGGCTTCGAGCGCGACGATGCCACCGAGGCTGATCACTGCCGTCTCGGTGGTGCCGCCTCCGATGTCGATGACCATGTTGCCCACCGGCTCGTTGATCGGAAGATCGGCGCCGATGGCCGCTGCCATCGGCTGCTCCAACAATTGTGCGTCTGCTGCTCCCGCTTTGCGCGTCGCATCGGTGACCGCTCGTCGCTCCACCTCCGTGATCGCAGACGGCACACAGATGAGCACCTTTGGTCGCGAGAAGCGTGAGACACCGGCGCGCTGCAGCAACAAGCGGATCATCTTCTCCGTGATCTCGAAGTCGGTGATTGCTCCACCACGAAGCGGGCGCACCGCCACGATGTTGCCCGGCGTGCGACCGATCATGTCCCATGCCTCGCGTCCCGTCGCGAGCACCTCGCCCGTGGTGCGGTTGACCGCGATCACCGACGGCTCGTCGATGACGATTCCCTTGCCCTCCATGTAGACGAGCGTGTTCGCGGTGCCGAGGTCGATGGCGAGGTCGCGTGCCATGGACTACCGATTCTCGCGAATTCGGTTCTTGGACTCCTGGAGCCGTTGACGAAGGTGCGCCCGCGAGTCGTCGGACAATGCATTCAAGTGGCGTTGGAATGCCGCCATCCCGTTTTCACGCGAATCCCGGCGCGACTCCTGCAACATCAAGTAGGCGAGAGCGAGCGCAGATGCCACGGAGATTCCCGCGAACAAGAACGTGAGTGGCGAGTACGCGATCATCGCGTGGCGCGCTCCGCGACGAACGTCGACAAGTCGGTCACGTGCTGTGCGGTCTTCGCCCAGTCGTCGCCGCCCTTCCACGTTTCTCGTTTCCAAATCGGTGCGGTCGCCTTCAATGCGTCGATGCCGAACCGAGCAGCCTCGAATGCTTCAGGACGATGTGGTGCCGACACCACCACCAACACCGACAACTCTCCAATGGGGACGCTTCCCACCCGATGGATCAGCGCAACGCGACGCACGGCTGCCCACTTCTTGCGCAGTTCGCCGGCGACGGCCTGGAGCGACGGCAGCACGGCCTCTTCGTACGCCTCGTAAGCCAACGATTCGACACCTTCGCGACCCTCGGAGTGGTCGCGAGCAGTGCCGGAGAACATCACGACGGCACCTGCGGACGGCACGACCGCCCAGTCATAGGTCTCGCCCACCTGCAGGGGCCGATCGGTCAACTCGATCAAGGTGTCTCCACCATCGATGAGTTGGCGTGCATTCACGACCTCAGCGTATCCCAGAGGCTCGACACCACAGGGAAAAGCATCGTGACTAATCTGCCAACGATGACCGCGCACGACGATGACGACTCGTCAGGCGAAATCTTCTTCAATCCACCCCTGCCGATGTACGAACGATCGTGGCGTCATCCGAGCGAGATGGTGGCGGCAGACGATGCCGGGACGATCGAACTTCCTGCCGTACGCAAAGTGATCGCGGCGACGGCTGGCATGAGCCTCGTGATCTCGCTGATCCTCGCCGGAGTGCTCCTTCCTGCCCGACCCGATCGCCAACCCGTCGTCACCTTCGCCGATGCCACCCTGACCACCACGAGACAACTGCCCGCGAACCAAGAAGAAGCCGAGAAATTCGGCTATCTGGCGGGTACCGACATCGCGGTCGCGGCGATGTCGCGATCCGGATTCCTCCTGACCTCGCTGTCTCGTCCCGTGAACGGAGAGGCGGTGAAGATACGAGCCGTCGACGACACACTCGTCACCGCGACCGTCGTCGACCACGACGATGACCTGGGAATCACGTGGTTGCACGTGGTAGACGAGTCCTCGGGCGAGTATGCGCCGCTCGGTCCACCACTCAATGTGCCCAACAAACAGATCGTCTCGTTCTCGCGCGGCAATCGCATTTGGGTGCAGGCCACACCGTCCAAGGTCCACGAAGCCGAGGTGGGAATCTCGAGTGACGACACGCAACGACTCGTACCGATCCGACCAAACTCGACTCCCGGTCCGATCGGTCAAGGTCCGGTCTTCGACGAGAGCGGTAACTTAGTCGGTTGGTGCGTCAAGCGCGCCGGTAGCACGTGGATGGTTCCTCTCGCACTACTCGAGGAGCGCCTCCTTAGGCTTGAGTCCGGTGTCGAATAGCCCGGACGAGAATCCCTTCAGCGGTCTGCCGTTCTTCGGTGATCTGGCCAAGGCCATGGCCTCTCAGGGTCCACTGCAGTGGGACGTGGCCCGCCAAGTGGCACTGATGACGGCCACACACGGCTCCAACACGGAAGCGAACGTCGATCCCGCATCGCGAATCTCAGTGGAGCGCCTCGCGCCCATCGCCGAGATGCACGTGCGTGAGAGCACGGGCATCGATCTTGGCCAGACCAACTCGGTGCAGACGACAACGATTCGGCGAGGTTCTGGAACATCGGCTTGTACGCCTCGAGTGCGAGGTGTGTCCACATCGATCGATTGACGACC
>JBJTFU010000057.1:0-2613 GCA_046093585.1 Ilumatobacteraceae bacterium
CGTCACCTTTGGAGGGACGAAGTGTGGTGGCGTGTTCGGAGAAGCCGTCGTGTTTGCGCGACCAGAACTCGCCGAACGCTCGAAGTACATCCGCAAGCAGACGACCCAGCTTCATTCGAAGATGCGGTTCATCTCGGCACAATACGAAGCCCTGTTGCTTGACGATCTCTTCATCGACCTGGGTCGCCGGGCCAATGCCGCTGCGCACTCACTCTTTTTGGGTCTTTCAGAGATGTCCTCCCTCGAGCTCAACGTCCAGCCCGCCGTCAACAGCCTCTTCCCGCGCCTCAGGGACCCGGCCAAGTCGACGCTGCAGGAGTGGTCGTTCTTCTGGGATTGGGATGTGGCCGCCTCGCAAGTGCGCTGGATGACCGCGTGGGACACCTCCCCCACGGACATCGAGCGGTTTGTCGCTGGAGTGCGGCAGGTTATTGCTAATTGACCGACCGATTAGGTATCGCCTACGCTGACCACTCTGGTCGGTAAAGGGGGCCAACGGGTGGCGCTGGAGTACTTCGCACGTCGAGATCGCACCGATGACGCCTGGATGAACGCCGCGGAGTGTCGCGGACTGACGGAGATCTTCTTCCCTCCCGTTGCCGAGCGCCCGCAGGCCCGGGAGCGACGTGAAGCCATGGCCCGCACCGTGTGCGTGCAGTGCAGCGTGCTCGATACGTGCCGAGCCTTCGCTCGTGATCACCATGAGTACGGTTTCTGGGGTGGAGAATCCGAAGAAGAGCGCCATGCGGCCGGCTTTCGCCTCATTGCGCCGATCGGAGTCAAGCCAGCCTCGCACTGAGCCTGCGGTTGGTCACTCGTGGTGACTGCTCCGACGTCGCGCTCCGTCGAAGACGTGATCGAGATCGTGCGCACTGCATGGTCGAGTTGTGGTGACCCTCGATCGATCGTCTCGGTCGACGAGACGAGCGCACACGTGTCGACCAATCGTGTCTTTCGCCTGATGCTGGAGGGCTCCTCGAGTGTGATTGCCAAGGTGTCGTCGTACGGCTCGTATTTCCTCTTCGCCGAAGACCACGACCGACTCCATCGCACCCGCACCCTGCTTGCCAGGACTCGCTGGGCGTCCTTTCTCGCCGAGGTGATGAGCGTCGATGGTCGGTCATTCACCTGGTACGACGGGCAGTGCTGGGTCGCCTTCTATTCCGACGTCCAGAGCGGGACGCAGCTGCCGAGGATCGTGTCGGTCGACGACGTCGCCACCCTTGGCCGAGAGATTGCGTCGTTCCATCGAGAGTGTTCGACGATCGCCGCGCAATTGCCCTCCACGTCGAATTCGGTGAAAGGAGACGCGATCCACCTCTTGGAGCTCCTCGAATCCGAGGACGCCCCGCATCATTTCGGTCTCGACCTGACGTCGATTGCCGAACTGCGTCGCCACACCCACGACTTTCTCATGCATCTCGAATCGATTCATTTCGACGAATGGAAGAAGATACCTGTCCTCGTCGATTGGAACCTGGGGAACTTCTCCGTCACTCGAGGTGAATCGGGATTCTCCTTGAATACTCGATGGGATTACGACTGGTTTCGTATTGACACCCGTCTGTTGGACTTCTACTTCCTGAGCCGAGTGTCATCGGCAACCGGGGACCGCACGGTGTTCACGTATTCGCCACACACGCTGCTCGAGGAACGATTCCTGCACTTCCTCCGCGCCTATCACGCCGTCTTTCCCCTCACGTTGCACGAAGTGAAGTTCCTCCCCCGTGCTTATGAGTTCTTCATTCTCAACTACGTGGTCCGCGAGGGCGCAAAGTTCTTCCAAGGGCATCTGAGCGAGCAGTTCCGAACTGACGCCGTGGATCGCTACCTCCCCCAGGTCGCCACCATCGATGTCTCACCGATCGTGCGCGCACTCGACCTTTCGTCATGACGAAAGTGGCTCAGTCGATGCGCCGCATCTCCCGAGAGAATCGTTTTCCCTTTTCGACGTACGCCGCGGCGCCGTAGGCGATCTCGTCGCGACGTGCACGGTTCTCCTTGATCGTCGCTGGTGCGCCCACGGCGAGGGCGCCCGCTGGCACGAGGGTGTCGTTGAGCACGACCGCATTCGCCGCAACGATCGCACCACTTTCGACCACAGCTCGATGCAACACCACGGCTCCGGAGGACACCTGCGCTCCGTCGTGGATGGTGCAGGCTTCCAGATGGGCAATGTGGCCGATGACGCAATCGTCACCGACAATCGTCGGCTGCTGTGGAGTCGTGTGCACCACCGTGTTGTCTTGGATGCTGGTGCGGTCGCCGATCTGGATGTAACCATCGTCTCCTCGCAAGACCGCGCCAGGCCAGATGGTGGATTCAGCGCCGATGCGCACGTCCCCAATGATCACGGCATCGGGATGAACGAAGGCACTCGGGTCGATCGTCGGAACACGGTCTCCCAACGCGTAGATCGCCATGGCTCAACCGTAGTTCGCGGTGGGATACCACCCTTTGTGCAGATACCGTAGAAGCCCATGTCCCGCAGGATCGACATCGAACTCACCAGCAATCGCAACGACGGAACCTGGACGTGGCGTGCCGCCGGCGCGAAGTCGCCAAAGGGCGTCGTGCGTGCCGATCTGCTCGGTGGATCCCTCGCCGTTGGTC
>JBJTFU010000058.1:0-9050 GCA_046093585.1 Ilumatobacteraceae bacterium
GTGAAGACGTACGGCGGCAGGTTGGTGATGCGACGAAATTCCACCCGATCAAGTTAGTCGTGTCCGAGCAATGCGGCACCGATCGCTCCGCTGCGATGACCGAACGAGGTCGCTCGGATCGTCGGCACACGTCGTTCATCCGCCGCATAGAGGTGACGCCTCAGGGCGACGGCGACATCGTCGAGGAACAAGTCGTGCGCTTCGATCAACCCTCCCCCGATGACGTTCACCTCGGGGTCGGTGGCATTGGCGAGCGCCGCCACACCCACACCGATCCAGTCGACCCACGTCGCCATCGACGCGGCAGCGGCGCGGTCGCCGGCTCGCGCGGCGGCGATCACCTCATGAGTGCTGCGCGCACCCGCCATCTCGCCGAGTGCCGCACCGGACGCGTACCGCTCCCAGCATCCGCCACGCCCGCAAGGACACGTGAGGCCATCCGGCACCACTCGCATGTGGCCTACTTCGCCGGCGAACCCCTGCGAGCCTCGTCGTACCTCGCCGTCAGCCAACAACGCGCCACCGATTCCGGTGCCCAACGTGACGAGCCACGCATCCCGCACTCCACGCAGCCGACCGAGGCGCACTTCAGCCACCAGCGCGCAGGTGGCATCGTTCTCGACGGCGACCTCCACCCCAAGTACCTGGCGCAGCGGTTCTGCCACTGCCAACCGTTGTGCGCCGGACAAGTTCGGAGACGAATGAATGACTCCGTCTCGTCCGATCAGGCCGGGCACACCGACACCGACCGACTCACCGCCACCCAACTCGTCCACGAGGCGTGCAAGCAATTCCACGAGTTCGCCGGCACTCGGCGTGGGCAACACCTTCTCCGCGATCAACTCGCCCGACGGATCGACACAGACGCCGTGACACTTCGTACCACCGACGTCGATTCCGAGGAGGCGGGTCAAGACTCGATGCGCGCTTTGAGTTCCTTCAACGTGCTGAGGATGCGCTTTTCCGCTCGGCGCTTGACGAATCCGGGGAGCGGCAACACCAACTCGATCTCCAGGCCGTAGTCGATGCGCGTCGTCGAACCGCTCTCGGTGAACTGGTACGAACCGCCGATCGAGCGCATGATGTCGCCGTCCACCATCTGCCAACTGAGACGCGCAGGCAATTTCGAGTAGTCATAGCGAAGGGTGAAGTGTGTGCTGCGACCAAGCGCCGATGCTCGGTACTCCACCATCGTCGCTCGACCCTCGCTGTCGCGCTCGAGCACGATCGCTTCTTTGACGTCCTTGGCCCACTCGGGATACTTGGCGAAGTCGGTGGCCACCTCGATACAGCGGGCCGCAGCGGCATTGACGACTATGGAGTCGGAACCTGAATCCACCATGTGTCCATCATTGCCGATCAGGCCGTCTCGGAAGAACCACGGTCGGGAAAACGACCGTACCGAGCGCCCCACCAGCCGTTCAATCCGAGCCCAAGCATCGCCACGAGCACGCCGAACGCGAGCGTGCTACCCGGTCTGCCATCGGTGGATCCCCGCACGATCGCTCCGGCGATGCCCACCACGACCTGCACCGTGAGGCACCCGTTCATCCAGCGCACCACCGACTTCTCGGCCACACCACCGAGCAGCAGGAACAACGTCGAGACACTGATCTCCTCGGTGCGGCTGCGCTGGACGGCCGAAAAGAATCCGAGCAAGAACGTCACCACGCCGATCGCGAACAGCACCAAGTCCACCACCACGACCGCCGTGCGCCAGGCGGGCGAAAAGATCCAGGCGGCCAAGACCGTGACCACGACGAAGGTCGCAGTGGCCGCGACATTGAACCTCACCAATCGGTTCATCGGTCGACCCCCAACACGTCAGCCAAGCGACGCGAGAGAACGCCATAGTCGAACTCGTCGACGGCGCGACGTCGCGACGCATCGGCCATGGACGTGCGCAGAGCCTGATCGTCGAGAATGCGGTAGAGCGCATCGGCGACCGCCACCTCGTCGCGGGGCGCGTCCACCACGATTCCGGTGACGCCATCGGCCACGGCTTCGGCCGCACCACCACTGCGCCCTGCAACCTGAGGGATGCCGCACGATGCGGCTTCGGCAAAGACGATGCCGAAACCCTCTTGCTCCAGTCCGAGCCACCTCGACCGACAGATCATCGCCGACACATCGGCACAGCCGTACAAGGAGGACAAGTCGTCCGTCGGCACACGACCCAACAAGCGAACCGGTGCGCGAGTTTGGTCGATCAACTTCTGCAGACGATTGGTGTCACGACCGACACCGGCGATCACCACCTGAAGACGCGGTCGCGTCCGAGCGATCAATGCAGCAGCGCGGATGAGCACGTCGAAACCCTTCCTCGGCACCAGCCTGCTCACCCCCACCACCATGTCGGCATCTTCCGTAACACCGAAACGCACACGAGCGGCACGACGCGCATCGACGGACAACGGTTGAAAGCGGGCGGTGTCCACTCCCGGGGGAATCACCGTGACATCGAGTGGGCTACGCACCGCGCGCCGTGCCTCGGCCGCCGGATACCCGCCAGCCGCGATCACATGTCGCGCTCCGCGCAGGACGCGCGCCAAGAGCGCACGCGAACCAGGGAGTCGCCCTGGCACGGTGATCTCCGCTCCGTGCACCACCACCATGTAGGGCAGGCTCAAGTGCGGGCCGATCAATCCGAGTGGCAATGCAGGGTCGAGCACCACGAAGTCGGCACCGAAGTCCGCCGCCATGCGGTCCACCCTGCGCACCAGACCCGGGTGTGGCAACAACACCGGCTCGCGCGTGCGTTCTACACGGAAGGGTTGCTCGGCGTCGAAGGCCTGCGCGTGGGGATGCGGCGTGGTGAGTACGGCGAAGGAATCACTCGGCAGCCGACGCCACCACTCCCACAACACGTTCTGGATTCCCCCCACCTTCGGCGGAAAGTCGTTGGTGACGAGAAGGTGCTTCATCGGCACGCCAATCCTTACAGGTGAACCCGACGAAGTTCATCCATCACGAGCTCACTCGAATCGGTCGCCGGCAACAGATCGACGAGGCCAAGTCGACGCGCCGACCACACGGCGTGTGCACGGAGTACCTCGTCGTCGTGCACGAGGTATCGGGCGATCGTGCGACGGACGATTTCGGACGACGCGTCCCCCACGTTGCCGAGCACGATCAATGCGTTGCGTCGCACCACGTTCATGTCGCGACCAGGCACGTACCACCGCCCCACTCGCTCGGCAAGCGACCGATCGTCTTGCTGCAACACGTCGAGTATCGGCACCCACGTTTCGTCCCGAGTCGCGATTCGCCGCGTCACCGCGAGCCGGACGTTCTCCGGACACGTCTCTTGACAGTCGTCGCAGCCGTACAGACGGTCGCCCAGAGCGATGCGGTGTTCGAGCGGAAACACTCCCGGCCTCTGCAACAGCCAGGACAGGCATCGCCGCGCATCGAGTACGCCGTCACCGACGATCGCATTCGTGGGGCATGCATCGATGCACACGCGACACGCCCCGCACCCATCGGGCTCCACCTCTCGGCGCACCTTGAGCGGCGCGGTGGTCACCACCGAGCCGAGGACGAACATGCTGCCCGCACCACGAATCAGCAAGTTGGCGTTCTTGCCGAACCAGCCGAGCCCGCCCATCCAAGCGATCTCGCGATCGACCATCGAGTTGTCGTCCACGAAGTCGAGCGCCTTGAAGCCGTCTTCACGCAACTTGTCGCGCATCACCCGGAGCACGCCGGACAACCTTCCGTAGTGGTCCTGTCGTGCGTATTGCGCGACCATGCCGTGCGGACCGTGTGGCGACTGCGGCGTGTCACTGCCACATGGCAGCGCCGCCACGATGACGGCCCGCGCTCCCATCACCGTGCGGGACGGATCGGTGGAACGCTCGGGATTGCGGAAGGTGAACTCCATGGTGTCGCTCAAGCCTGCCGACTTCCGCTCGACGATGGCTTTGCGCGCACGCACCATCACATCGGGAGGAGCCACGGAGACGAACGGTGCACCCGCCTCTCGGCCGAGACCGAGTACCGAATCGGTGTAACGCTGAAGGTCCGAGACGTCAGCCGACAGCACGGTGCCGAATGGTAGGCACCAATCCGGCGTTTGCGAGCAACCTGAGGGCTCTCTGCTCCTCGAGGTCGAACACGACGGCGGGTTCCTCGCGGCCGCCACACAGGGCGGTCACGAGACAGTCGTCGCAGGCGTCGGTTTCTTGCATGACACAGGTGTCACAGGAAATGACGAGCGGGTTTTGCTTACTGAAACCGTTCGTCGGGCTGAGCCTGTTCGCTGGGTTGAGATGGGTCATTGGTCCTCCTTGGATCTGTCGTGATGCGCTGGTTGCTGTACTGGTGAGACGTGTGTGCGCCATCTCGGCGACATGACCAGCGTCACCCAAGGGTGTTGCAGAGTTCCCAGGGGCGTTACGGCAGGTCGAGAACTCGCGCCCCGAGGGCATCGATCTCGAGTTGATGCACCCTGCCGTCACTCGGGAGGGAGTCCGCTACGCGGCCGGCGTCCGCGCGGGAGCACATAGCGGCCACGGTTGGCCCAGAGCCCGACAACCACGCACACCAGGCAGACGTGCCGAGCGCCGCTTCCATTGCCGCCTTGCTGCGCGGCACGTTGGCCAACCGCCGATCCTGGTGCAAGCGGTCGGTAGTCGCTTGCCGCAGCACCTCCACCTCGCCGCTGGCGAGGGCCGCCATCAACAGCGCCGTGTGGCCGATGTTGTGGATCACGTCGGGCAACGGAATCTCTGACGGAATCGCGGTGCGCGACTTCTCCGTCGAGGTCTGCGCGTCGGGTACCCACACCACGATCAGCGGATCGAGGGCCATCGGCAACCGGACGACCCTTCCCCCGGCACTCGCCGTCACCCCGCCCATGAGCGATGCGCCCACGTTGTCGGGATGGCCTTCCAGTTCCGTCGCCGGTTCGAGCAGATGCACTCGTTCGTCGGCAAAGTTCGATGCACCGTGCTGCTGCACCGTCGCCAACGCGAGGCCAGCCACACGCGCAGCACCCGAGAAGCCGAGTCCACGCCCCATCGGACTCGCCGATCGCACCCACAGGTCGCCAGTGCCACCGAGTCGGGAGAAGGCCGTGACCGCAGGATGTCGCGGGTCGATCGGCGAAGCACCATCAGGTAGCGAGCCATCCACCACGCCGAGGTCGAGGTACAGCCCGAGCGCCATACCCAAGGCGTCGAAACCAGGGCCGAGGTTGGCGGAACTGGCGGGCACACGAACGGCGATCGCGTCAGTCATCCGGTCAATCGTCGCACACGGCAGCGCCGTGGCTCGCCTCCACGAATCCTTCCAGCGCACGCATTGCCGCACCCGAATCGATGCTGCGTCGTGCCGACTCGATCCCTTCCGCGATGCCCTGCACTGCACCTGCGATCACGAGCGCCGATGCCGCGTTGAACATCACGACGTCGCGCACGGGGCCTTCTTCACCGATGAACACACGCCGCACGACGGCAGCGTTGAAGTCTGGGTCGCCACCGCGCAGGTCCTCCACGCTTGCGCGCGGCAGACCGAACTCGAGCGCATCGACGACCATCCGCGTCACCTCGCCTGCGCGCACCTCCCACACATCGTTGGGTCCACCCAGCGACATCTCATCCAGACCCCCGTGCCCGTGCACCACCCAGGCCCGACGCACTCCACTGTCCCGCAAGGTATGCGCCATCCGTTCGACGAAGACAGGATTCCCCACGCCGACGAGCATGTGTCGAACACGAGCAGGGTTGGCCAAGGGGCCGAGCAGGTTGAACACCGTCGGCACACCCAGCTCACGACGAATCGGGCCGACGTAGCGAAACGTCGGGTGGTAGGTCGGGGCGAAACAGAAACCGAAGTTGGCACTCCGAACGCACGACACCACCTGCTCGGGGGTCAACTCGATCGATGCGCCGAGGGCCTCGAGCACGTCCGCCGTTCCGCACTTCGACGAAGCAGCGCGGTTGCCGTGTTTGCACACGGGAACTCCGGCGCCCGCCACCACGAACGACGTCATCGTCGACACGTTGACCGAGTGCGAATTGTCGCCCCCGGTTCCGACGATGTCGATTGCTTGCTCGAGCATCTTCTCGTCGAGAGTCACGGCCGTCGACACTTCACGCACGGCACGCAACATGCCGGCGATCTCCTCGGACGTCTCGCCCTTTGCCTTGAGTGCCAAGAGGAGCTCGGCGACGTCCGTCTGGTTCACCTCACCTGCCAGCATGGCGCGCATCAGCGTGTGACCTTCGTCCGCAGTCAGATCCCGACCGACGCGCAACGACCCGACGATCGCCGACCAGTCCAAGTCGGACTCACTCACGAGGGCCTGCGCCTAGGCGCTGCGACGGCGTTGACGCAACAGTCGACGGCGCTCCTTGGCGGTGGCACCGCCCCAAACGCCTTGCTGCTCGCGATTGTCGAGGGCATGGTTGAGACACGCTATGCGTACTTGGCATTCGTCACATATGGCCTTGGCGACGTCGGCGAATTCATCGTTGTCCGGGTAGAAGATCTCCGCGTCCAAGCCCTGGCACGCGCCCTTCGACCGCCACACTGTGTCGCCCATCCCCACGAGCGCCCCCCTTACTTTCCCTGGCGGAGAATACGACGGGACGCCGACGCCGTGCCAATTCCCGGCCGTCTCGCTTCAGCCGCGAGCCATCCCGTAGGCACGTGCCAGGACCTGAACGGGGTGCTCTGAGTCGGCCTCCCCGGCGGGTACCGAGACGGCCTCGCGACAACCCTGGCCCGCGCAGCACGCCTCGACCGAGGAGACTGCGATGCCTGCAAGTCTCAGAAGTGCCCCAGCAGCCTCCGCCTCGCCCGTCTGCCGCGCCGAGCAGGAGGCCCGAAACTCGACCGACTCCGGTCGTTCCCCCGAGAACTGCACGTCGAGTGACTGCTGATCGTGCAATCCGACGAGGAACTCGGCGGGTCCGAAGACGTGTTCGACGACCTTGTCGGTTTGCGGTCCCCCGACGAATTCGGGGTAGCGATTGCGAATCACCTCGAGACAGCGTGACGACAAGACCACGATCTCGGCGCCCTCGTCGACCACCCTGGCCAACTCGCGTACGTTGCGACTCGCGACGCGGGTGAATCCGCCGATGTCGCCGATGCGCAAGAGCTCTTCGCCGCAAGTCGTAACCGATCCAAGTAACGAGCAACTCACCCCGTTGTGTTCGAGAATCTTCACGGTGTCGATGCCTGCACTCTCGGCCACCGCATCACACGAGGGCAAGATCGCCACACTTCCATTCGTTTTCACCATGCGGATCCGGGGACGAGTGTTGAACCACTCGACGAACTCGCCTCGTGCGGAGCGCGTCACACCTGGAACACGGTCGACGACCCTCTTCAGTACGTTCTTGCGGGCGCGCACCAGGTCGGTCACCTTGCGCCCCAACCCAAAGAGATCGTTCTCACGGGCCATCGCGCGATGCCTGATCATCAAGGCGGGAAAGTCCACTCCCGAACTCGACGAGTGGGGGCACCCCTGCAGACACCTACCGCATTCGAAACACGGATCGGCGATCTGGTCCTGCATGTGCGGTGTCATCCGATCGGCCTCGTTGCCGACGAAACTGAGGGCGCTGAACAAATCCCGGAACGTCGGACAGAAGTCCGCACAGCGCCGACAATCGGCACACACCTGAAAAGACCGGGCCATCTCCCGCCGAACCGCCGACTCGTCGAGGTACTCGACGCGATTGGGGTCGTACCGAGCTGCCATCCGACTCCATTATCCCGCGCCCCCCGTGCGGAGCAGCGACTCCACTTCGCCACTCGACACGCCCATTGGCGAGCGCGAGATTTAGGCTCGGGCGGTGCCCGACCCCCGACCCGACATCGAGCAGGCCTCCGGTCGCCATTTCGACGTCGTCGTGGTTGGCGGCGGCGTGACCGGCCTGGGGGTCGCGGTGGACGCCGCCACCCGCGGGCTGAGCTGTCTGCTCGTGGAGAAGGACGACCTGGGGTCGGGAACGTCGTCGAAGAGCAGCAAATTGATTCATGGCGGCTTGCGCTATCTCCAACAGGGCGAGGTCGGTCTCGTCTACGAGGCGTTGCACGAGCGTCAGCGGCTCCTGCGCAATGCGCCGCACTTGGTGCAGATCCTCCCATTCGCCATTCCGATCCTCACCAGAGACGGCGTGGTGTCGCGCAAGGTGGCGCGCGCACTCGGCTCGGCGTTGTGGATGTACGACCTCACCGGAGGATGGCGCGTCGGCAAGTTGCACCGCCGGTTGCGCGCCGACGAGGCACACCGCCACATGCCCATGATGCCTCGCGAGCGTCTGGGCTCGGCATACCTCTATTACGACGCGGCGGCGGACGACTCACGACTGTGTGTCGCACTCGCCCGCACGGCTGCCGACCATGGCGCAGTGATCGTCAACCATTGCGCCGTCCAAGAGATCACCCATTCGTCGGACGGTCGCGCCAACGGAGTTCGTGCGGCGACTCGTGATGGACGAACACTGCAGGTCAGCGCATCGGCGGTCGTGAACGCGGCAGGAGTGTGGGCCGACTCCGTTCGCCGAGCCGACGAAGGCGTCGACCCCCAGTCGATTCGTCCCGCCAAGGGAATCCACGTGACCATTCCGTGGGAGTTGGTGCAGAACGACATCGCGTTCGTGATTCCCGTGAAACGCGACAAGCGCAGCTTGTTCGTCGTGCCGTGGATCGAGCGGGAAGACGGCGGCTATCTCTACACCTACGTCGGCACCACCGACACGGACTACGCAGGTGGCGTGGATGAGTCGCAGTGCAGTGAGGAGGACATCGATTACGTCCTCGAGGCACTGAACGCGGCGATCACTACCCGAGTCACGCGGGAACACGTGACGGGAGTGTGGTCGGGACTACGACCTCTCGTGCGCACCGAAGGTTCCGGCAAGACGAAGGATCTCTCCCGTCGACATCGAGTGACGACGTCGGAATCCGGCGTGATCTCGGTCATCGGCGGCAAACTCACCACCTATCGCAAGATGGCCGAACACACCGTGGACGAAGTGTGCTCGCGACTCGGGTCGACGGCTCGCGGCTCCTCGAAGCGATGCAAGCTTGTC
>JBJTFU010000059.1:0-5986 GCA_046093585.1 Ilumatobacteraceae bacterium
CTCGTGATGGGTGGCTTCAGCGCACCTCTCTACGCAGTCGCGGGTTCGTACACCAACGACTGGATCTCCGAGGAGCATCTCAATGCGGTCGCTTCCAAGTTGGTGACGTTGTACGGGTTCGGCGCGATGATCGGGCCGATCATCGCTGCACTGTTCATGGATGCACTCGGCACTGACGGATTCGTCTGGTCGATCATCGTGCTCCATTTCGTGATCGTGCTCTTCCTCGTCTATCGCATTCGTGCCTGGCATGCGCCACTAATGACGAAGTCGTGGACGGAGGTGTCGGTTCCGGCACGAGCCTTTTTCATTCCCGCCACCATCGTCTCCGTGGGAATTCGCAGACGCCGTAACGACGACTAACCGGTCGGCACGGGACCGAGCAGATCCCAACGGTTTCCGGCGAGATCCTCAAAAATTGCCACGCGTCCATACGGCTCATTTCGTGGCTGCGTGACAAATCGCACGCCAGCACCAACCATTCGGCTGTACTGAGCCTCGAAATCGTCGACTCGCAGAAAGAACGCCACTCGGCCGCCTAGTTGACTCCCGAGTCGCGAACGATCTTCTTCGGTCTTCACCTCGGAGATCACGATGCTCGCTTCACCACCAGGAGGAGCAACCACCACCCAGCGCCGTGGTTTGCCGTACTCGTCCACGCCCGCCTCGTCCTGCAATAACTCAAATCCCAAGGCGTCAACGAAGAATCGAATTCCCTCGTCATAAGACGAGACCAACAACGCAGCGCGTTCTAGGTGCATGGTTACCTTCCCCGTTCCGAGATTTCTTTGAGCCGAGCACGCACCAGCTTCTTGACTGTGGAAATTGATAACGACTTATCGATTGGAAATCGAAGGGTCCCGCGTGAAACTGTGCACCACAGATAGGTGTCTATCGGGGACTTTGCCATAAGTGATCTAGCGATGCTTGTTGCGAGTCAGAAGTAACGCAGATGCGTCGACCGCGCGCCGAGTGCGAATACCCAAGACACGAGCCAAGCCATAGGTCGCGATCGCGACGATGGTTGCGGAGACACCGGCCCATCGCGAATCCCACACGTCCACCGCCGCGTACACCACCGACACCAATAGCGCCACCAGCGCATTCGGCGCACTGGTCAGGAGAATTCCCGGCACTTCATCCTTCATCACGGAGACGAGCACTCCTCCACCCACGGCAGACACCACACCAACGAATACCGCCGAGATCACGGGTAATCCTTCGCGCAGCGCATAGGCCGTACCTGTGATCGCGAACAAGCCGAGCGCCAGTGCATTCAACAAGGCCACCAGCAGCCGCGCCCTCGTGATCACGTTTCCCAGCACCAAGACGAAGAAGATGACGCCCAGTACAGTGACCAAGTACCACGGTGTGCGCAGACTCTCCACAGGCAGGTTCCCGATGAGAAAGTCACGGATGAATCCCCCACCCAGACCCATCAACAGGCCGAATGTCGTCAATCCGACGATGTCCCACTGCCGAGCCTCTTCTTTGGATGCACGCAACGAACCAACCGCTGCATTGACGCCCACCGTCAACAACGCCAACCACAGGGGTGCGTCGACGGCGAGATCGGGCAGGAAATCCATTGCTCCAACTTAGAGCCAACTGCACTTCCAACCAGTCCTCTGATCCGTTGTGCAGAACCGACTGAGTATCGTTACGCCGTGACGTTTCCCGTGGTGAACGAGCTGCGGACCATCGAATTCGGCACCTCAGGAGATAGTCGTTCACGACTCATCGACTTTGTGATGAGGGGCAACAAGCGAGCGACTGCGGGGCTCCTACACGATTACGAGAAAGAGGGGGAACCAGTCGAATTCGTTGGCGAGTGTCTCGCCATGGTCGACAACGATGGAATCCACGTGGCAACACTGCGAGTCGTTCGAACGGAGATCAGCCGTTTCGCCGATGTTCCGGATGAATTCGCACTTGCCGAGGCCGAGGGTGACCTCAACGCTGCCGACTTCCGTGCCAGTCATCTTTCGTATTGGACTGGAGCGGGCGAGACGATCTCTGACGATACGCAGGTCGTGCAGGTGTACTTCGAGTTGCTCCCCCACCTCCTCCGACCTCTGCAACCAAGCGATGCCGAGTGGATTTACCGAGCGTGCCAAGACCCAGAAATTCAGCGTTGGACTGTCGTGCCGCGTCCCTACACCCTCGATCACGCCAAAGAATTCATCTCTGGTTCAACAGGTCAACGAATCGTGCGCGTCATTCACGACGTGAACCACTCAGAACCCGTCGGCATAGCCTCCATTCACCAGATCGAAAACGGCGTGGCCACCGTTGGCTATTGGGTCGCTCCGTGGGGAAGACGGCGAGGAGCCGCATCGACTGCATTACTCACCCTTGCTTCCACAGCGACCCGTATCAAAGGAACACACACGCTGCGAGCCGAGATCGCAGAAACCAACTCTGCCTCTCAGGCGACTGCGGAGCGGGCAGGTCTTTCGATTCGCGAAATGGGTGAGAAGAAGTGTCCGGACGGCGACAAACAAGTGCGTGGACTGATCTTTGAGCGCAAACTTGGCAACTCACAGGCCGCCCACTGACACATCCCCGGCGCGACCGTCCTCCAATGGAAAACTGAGGTCATGGACACTCGGTTTCTCAAGCTTCGCAAACTCAACCTGTGGGCGGGGCTCCTGCACCTCGTCTCACTGATCGCCATTCTGTTGCTGGCAAACGATGCGTCTCTTCCCGTTCGCGCCACGTATCTCACCGAGGCTCCGGGCACCGGCAACTTCTCCGATCCGATCGATCTGTTCAACCTGAACATCGGGTTTGCGGTTGCTGCATTCATGGCGCTATCGGTCTTTTTCCACTTCTTCGTCAGCTCTCCAGCCATCTTCCCGAAGTACGTCGCAGGGCTCGAGCGCCACATCAACGTCTACCGATGGATCGAATACTCGCTCTCGTCGTCGATCATGATCGTGATCATCCTGCAACTGAACGGCGTGGCCGATTACATCGCCCTGCTCGCCATCTTCGGCGTAAACGCCAGCATGATTCTCTTTGGCTGGCTACAGGAGCGCTACACCACCCCTGGTGATGGCGACCTGCTCCCGTTCTGGTTCGGATGTATCGCGGGTGCAGTGCCATGGTTGGCGATCGCCATCAACACGCTGTCGCCGAAGGGTCCTGCCGACACTACGGTGCCGGGATTCGTCTACGGGATCGTCGTGTCGTTGTTCATCTTCTTCAACTGCTTCGCGATCGTGCAATGGCTGCAGTATCGAGCGAAGGGCAAGTGGGCCGATTACCTGCGTGGCGAGCGCACCTACATCGTGCTCAGTTTTGTGGCCAAGTCGTTGCTTGCCTGGCAAGTGTTCTCAGGGGCTCTCGCCTCCTGAGCAATTAGTCGCCGAACGCGCGGTGCTCGTCGACGTGCATCCGGCGACGACTCGACACATTGGCCAACGAGTCGGCCACCACCTGCTTGCCGATCTCCGTGGCGTAGGCGGATTCGAACGCCTCTTGTGAGTCGAACCACAACTCGGTGATCCCGTCAGGGTCGCCCTCTTGTGGGTTCTGCACCACATTGAACACTGCCTTGCGCAAACCCGGTAACTGCTTGGCCAGTGGCACGTGAGTGTTCAGCCACCAGTTCTCATACTGCTCATGGGTCATGTCGTCTCGACGGGTGAGCAGGATCATCGCTTTGAAGTTCATGATGGCTTCCTCGTGCGGGCAAAGGGACGTCCACCCACGGCGAGTGCCACGCTCACCACGATCTCATGGGCCATCGGGGCATCGGGAATCCACACGTCGATTGCATCCATTTCGTCGAACGACCAGATGTCGTCCTTGTTCGTGATGGGCAACGTGATGTGCGCGCCTGGGCCGCCGATCTTCTTCGTGGAAGGAATGATGTCGTCACCCTTCACCACCACTTTGCGCACCGGCGCACCAAAGCGTGGGTGGATCAGCGCAGCCGCGTGCTCGATTTCTCCAGCGGTGCCAACGATGGCGCCTTTGCCGTACGCAGTTACGTCTCCCGCTGCGACACCGAGGGCCGCGAGCGCACGCTCTGCCAACTGACCGGAGATCTCGGCACCCATCGCCTCCAATTCGGCTAGGTCGGCACCTGGCTTACCGGCTAGCGGGTTCGTGATCACTGCGCTCGCCACTGCCCTGCGAACGACTCGACCAACCTCACGACCCGACTCGGCTTTGATGTCCTCAACGGTGACTACGAATTTGCGAATCTGCACGTGCTGAAGTTACTACGAGGATCGCTATGCGCCCAGAGCCTTGCGCTGAACGAAACAGAACTCATTGCCCTCGGGGTCGGTCATCACCTGGAAACGGAAAATCTGCTGTTCGACGATGTCGCCAATCGCTGCAGCGCCATGTTCAATCGCATTGTCTCGGCCAGCCTCGACGGACTCCACCATCACGTCAATGTGGGTGCGATTCTTGGCAGTCTTCCCTTCGGGAACTCGTTGGAACCCGAGATAGTCGAACTGGGGAATCCCCTCGAGCGCTACCCACTCATCTGAAGCGGTGTGATCGTTCACTGCACCCCCGACGACTGCTTGCCAAAACTTCGCGAGTTGTCGCGTGTCTGTGCAGTCCATCACCAGTGAAATACCTTGCATCATGATCTAAGCAAACGTCTCACACTTCGCCGCGCTCATGAACAGGCTTTCCCGCGAGTTCCTCGACTGAGTGAGGAGCGGGTGCACCTGCATCGTCGTTAGAGATGGACGGTTCAAACGTGGTGCGAATCGGCACCACACCACTCCAGTACGGCCCATCCGCATCCTCTGGCTCATTGACCGCAGCTCCCGTGCGAACCTTGGCAGAGGCTTCCTTGATTGGTAGTGCCACCACTCGAGTGGCACGAATCTCACTGGCAGACGGCGGTCGGGTCGACGCAGAGGTCTCCACCACGTGATTCGTCATCACCTCGAGTGCGAGATCGATCTCGGCTGGATCCGTGACCGTCCGGGCTTTGCCCCGAACGACCACGCTCCGGTAGTTCATCGAATGGTTGAAGGCCGTCTTGGCAAAGACGAGTCCGTCGACGATGGTCACCGTCGCACAGACTTCGTTGTCAGCGCTGGCCTTCAGCAATGCATTGGCCGCAGCGCCATGCAGATACATCGTCTCCTCGTGCACGCCATACACCATCGGCAGAACCAAAGGACCTTCCGGAGTGTTGATTGCGACGTGTGCGACCAATCCGTCGCGCAGAATTCCATGAACTTCATCGCGGCCGTAGTGGGCGCGCTTAGCGCCCCTTCTCACCGTGGTGCGGGTGCTCTTCGGCGATGCCGGCTGCGGTGTCATGCTTCGAATGTAATGGGCTTCGCCAACCCCTGCCCCATAACGAGCACCTACATTGCCGGCAACTCTGCGCCGACATCCCAGAGATGATGAATGGGGTCGTGCATCAGATATTGCGCAAACGTGCGAATGGTGAACAACGCGCCATCGCTACGGATTCCTGTGCGAAGCCACTGGTCACCCGTCACTGCATCGAAGCGATCGGCCAAGACATCGGCCGCAGACACGAGTTCAGCCTTCACCACTGAGCCCTCTTGGCTCTGGTAGTCGTCCTCCACGGCCGTCTTGTCTTGATCCCAGTTGTCAAAGCGGGGCTCACCTTCACTCAACATGCTCTCAAGACGTCGATCAAAGAGTCGAAAGACATCTCGCACATGGCAGCCGTACTCGAGGGGCGACCACATTTCAGGCCTGTCACGCACGGCAGCATCTGGTCGATCAAGCACATGAGACCAGCGTCTGGCGAGATCGCGCGAAATCTCGCCCGTCCTGGCAACATTGAACGACCCCGCGTCAAACCCGCAATCTGGACATCGCCGTTCCAGTACCCAGGTCCAGTTCTTGGTATCAGGCGTGATCACAGCGTTGCCCCTCGCCAATCCTCATGTGGAGACATGGCGCTGTCCAAATCAAGACTGTCGACCGCTGCCGTTTCGCGGAGGAGATGTCCTCGCGGCCACCGCAAGTC
>JBJTFU010000060.1:0-8593 GCA_046093585.1 Ilumatobacteraceae bacterium
CGCGGCCGTTACCTCGGCATGCACATGGAGATGATCTCCATGAAGGAAGCCAAGGAACTCAACCCGTTGCTCGAGGAGAAGTACTTCGTCGGCGCGCTCTTCGACGAGGACGAAGGCTCGGTCGACCCGTACGGCGTGACCCACGCCTACGCCATCTGTGCAAAGAACCGCGGAGCCGAGGTGTACACGAACACGTGGGTCACCGGCTTGTCGCAGCGCCAGGACGGCACATGGGACGTGATCACCGACAAGGACCACGTCATCCATGCCGAACACGTCGTCAACGCTGGTGGTCTGTGGGCTCGCGAAGTGGGGCGCATGTGCGGACTCGAGTTGCCCGTGCTCGCCATGGAGCACCATTACCTGATGACCGAACCGATGGACGAGGTCATCGAATACAACAAGAAGCACGGTCGCGAACTGCCGCACATGATCGACTTCGCCGGCGAGATCTACGCCCGCCAGGAGGGTCAGAGCATCTTGCTCGGCACCTACGAACAAGACAACCGTCCATGGGCAGCCAAGGAGACGCCTTGGGACTTCGTGTTCCAGTTGCTGCCGCACGACCTGGATCGCATCTCGGACGAACTCGAGCGTGGCTTCGCCCACTTCCCTGCCGTCGGACGCGCGGGCATCAAGAAGTTCGTCAACGGTCCATTCACGTTCAGCCCCGACGGCAACCCGCTCGTCGGCCCGATCAAGGGCATGAAGGGCATGTGGTCGGCATGTGCGGTGATGGCCGGCCTCTCGCAGGGTGGTGGCGTCGGCTTGTCACTCGCCAGTTGGATGGTGCACGGCGATCCAGGCGCGGACATCTGGGCCATGGACGTGGCCCGTTACGGGGACTACACCACGCTCGCCTACACCAACTCCAAGGTGCGCGAGAACTACTCGCGTCGCTTCCGCATCACATTCCCGAACGAGGAACTACCCGCGGCACGCCCGTTGCTCACCACGCCGATCTACGACCGCCTCACCGAACACAATGCGGTGTGGGGTGCGGGCTTCGGTCTCGAGCATCCGCTGTGGTTCCAGGAGAAGGGCAAGAAGCCGATCGAGGACATCACCTTCTACCGCTCGAATGCGTTCCCGATCGTGGGCGAAGAGTCACGCGCGGTGCGTGAGCGTGTCGGCTTCTCCGAGGCGTCCAACTTCGCCAAGTACAAGGTGAGCGGCAAGGGCTCGTCCGCGTGGCTTTCCAGCCTGTTCACCAACGCGCTCCCGGCGATGAACCGCACGGTGCTCACCGCCATGCTCAACCCGCAGGGCAAGATCGTCGGCGAGTTCTCCGTGTCGCGCGTGGGCGAGGAAGAGTTCCACCTGTTCGGCTCGCAAGCCGCCGAGGTGCACCACCCCCGCTGGTTCCTCGCTCACCTGCCGGAGAACAGCGAGATCAAGTTCGAGAACCTCTCGTTGTCGATGCTCGGTCTCACCGTTGCCGGTCCACGTTCGCGTGACGTGCTGCAGAAGCTCACCGACACGTCGCTCGCGACCAAGGACTTCCCGTTCATGGCCTTCCGCAAGGCGAACATCGGCATGGCGCCGGTGTGGCTGTCGCGCATGACCTACACGGGCGACCTCGGCTACGAGATGTGGATGGCGCCGGAGTACCAGCGCTACCTGTTCGACCTGATCTGGGACGCAGGCAAGGAATTCGACATGCGCCTGTTCGGTTTCCGCGCGCTCATCACGATGCGCTTGGAGAAGAGCTTCGGCACCTGGTTCCGCGAGTACCGTCCGATCTACACGCCGCTTGAGGCAGCGATGGATCGCTCCCTCAAGTTCGACCACGACTTCATCGGTCGTGCCGCGGTCGAGAAGGAGATCGCCGACGGTGGACCGAAGCGCAAGCTCGTGGTGTTCAAGGTGGACGTCGATCCCGAGGCCCCGGCCGACGTGATCGGTGACGAACCGGTGTGGCACGACGGCAACGTGGTCGGCTGGATCACCTCCGGCGGTTACGCCCACTACTCACAGGCGTCACTCGCGATGGGGTACATCCCGACCGAACTCGTCGACAAGAAGTCGGGCTTCGAAATCGAGATCATCGGTAAGCGTCGTCCTGCCACCATCCTCCACGAACCGATCCTCGATCCGAGCGGTTCGCGGATGCGTGCGTGATGTCGACGATCACCAAGATCGAGATCACCCACCACCGGCTTCCACTCGACCCGCCGTTCCCTGCGTCGTGGGACACCCGTCCCCGCACGCACTTCCCTGCCACGATCGTGCGCGTGCACGATTCGGAAGGTCGCGTCGGCATCGGTTCAGGTGACGCGATGTACGGCTTCGCCGACTACGAGCGCCACTTCGTCGGCGAGGATCCACTCGACATCGACCGTCATGCCGCAGTGCTCGCCAACGTCGAGTTCCACGCCGGTCGGCCATGGCCGATGGATCTCGCCCTGTGGGACCTGATCGGCAAGATCAAGGGGCAACCGGTGTGGAGACTGCTCGGCGGCACCGACAACAAGGTGCGCGCCTACGCATCCTCGGGCGTACACCGCTCGATCGACCAGATGGTGGAGGTGGCCAAGCGCTGCATCGACCGCGGGTTCCCGGCGCTCAAGGTGCGCTTCGGGCGATCACGTCTGGACGATGACCTTGCCGTGGTCAAGGCCATCCGCGACGCCACTGGCGACCGTCTCGAGTTGATGGTCGACTGCAACCAAGGGTGGCGGATGCCGTGGGACACGGCCGCTCCGTGGACCGTCGACCACGCGGAGCGCGTGGCCAAGGTGCTCGAGAGCCACGGCGTGTACTGGATGGAAGAGCCCCTGCACCGCGGTGACTACGACGGGATGACGGAGTTGAAGAAGCGCGTCGGTATCCGTCTCGCTGGTGGCGAACTGACTCGCGAACCCTACGAGTTCCGCGAACTCCTCACCCGCGGCTGCCTGGACGTGTTCCAGCCCGACGTCGTGTGCACGCAAGGCATCACCGGACTCGCCAAGTTCGCTCGTGACGTCGCTGCCGCAGGCAAGATCTTCACCCCGCACACGTGGGGCAACGGCATCGGCGTGCTCGGCAACCTGCACGTCACGGTGGGCACCGTCGGCGCACCCTTCATCGAGTTCCCGTACGACCCGCCGGAATGGTCGACTGCGCGGCGTGACTACCCGCTCGCCGACACCATCGAGTGTGACGAACAGGGATGGATCCACCTGAGCGACGAGCCGGGTCTCGGCATCACCTTGAACGAGGACGTGCTCGCCAAGACGATGGCCAGCCAGGCGACGTTCTCCTGATTCGATCCTGATCCGATCGAACTAGCGCGCCGTCGCTGGCTTGCCCTTCTCGTGGCGCACCACGATCTCCCGCGAACACAGCGTCGCAATGTCGAGGTCGTCGTGGGTGACGATCAGCCGCGGCAGCGGTAATTCGGCGAACCGTTCGGCAAGCATCGCCCGGAACTCGTTGCGCGACGCGCGATCGAGCGACGAGAAGGGTTCGTCCAAGAGGATCACTCGTGGCGTCGACAGGAGGGCACGTGCCAGTGCCACACGCTGCGCCTGACCACCAGACAGCGAGTCGAGCCTGCGCTCGGCGAGATCGGCCGCGCCGAAGCGACCAAGACTCGCGAGAGCAGCAGCACGTGCTTCGGTCGCCACGAACCCTCGCCGGCGCAGGCCGAACGCCACGTTCTCGACCACGTCGAGATGCGGGAACAGCAGTGCGTCCTGGAACAACAAGGCGACGTCACGATCCCGAGGCTCGATGAACTTCCCCTCACTTGGTGAGTCGAACACCGTGCCATCGAGATGGACCGAGCCAGAGACGAGTGGCTGGAGGCCAGCGACCACGCGCAGCAGGGTGGTCTTTCCCACCCCGTTGTCGCCCACCACGGCCACGGTCTCGGCACCGACGTCGATGTCGATGTCGAGCGTGAAGTTGCCGACTCGCGTGAGACCTCGCACCAGCAGACTCACTTGGCGCCTCCGAGATAGCGCCCGCGCAGGGCAACGAGCACGGCGATGGCGATGGCGATGAGCACGATGCTGAGGGCGAACGCACCTTCAGGATCGCTCTCCAAGAGCATGTAGACCGCCAGCGGCAAGGTCTGTGTGCGACCTTCGATGTTGCCGGCAAAGGTGATGGTGGCACCGAACTCGCCGAGTGCTCGTGCCCACGCCACGATCATTCCGGCACCCAGCGCGGGCGCCGCGAGACGCAAGACCACACCGATCACGACGAAGCGACGACGAGCGCCGAGGGTGGCGGCCACTTCCTCGAAACGACGATCGACACCGGCGATCCCCGCTTCGGCAGCGAGCACGAAGAACGGCATGGCGACGAACGCCTGCGCTACGACCACTCCGAGCGGCGTGAAGGTGAACTGCGTGCCGAAGGCATCGAACAACGCGCGACCGACGACCCCGTCGTTGCGACCGAACACGGCGAGCAACGCCACGCCCGCCACCACCGGGGGCAGGACGAGCGGGACGGTGACGAGTGCGCGCACGACTCGTCGACCGGGAAAGCGATGCCGCGCGAGCACCCAGGCCAACGGCAAACCCACGACCGTCGTGACGGCCGTACTCGCCAACGACGTTCCGAGAGAGAGTCGGAGCGCGGACAATGCGGTCGCGGACGAGAGCTGCTCGGTGATGCTGCCCCACGGCGTTCGCGCGAGCAATCCGAGGAGTGGCAGCGCAATGAACGTGACGCCAACCACGCCCAGGCCGGTCAGCGCGATCGAACGACCCCACTCGTCACGGCGCAAGGAAACCCTCCTTGGCGAGGATCGACCGACCTTCCGCCGACAACACGAAGTCGACGAATGCGCGGGCGAGTCGTTCGTTCCGTGCGCCACGGATCACTGAGATGCCGTAGACGGCAGTCACGTTCCGTGCGCGCGGGATGGTCACGCCCTGAACGGCCTTTCCCGCCGCCCGGACATCCGTCGCGTAGACGATCGCCGCGTCGGCATCGCCGAACGAGACACTGGCGAGCGTCGCCTTCGCATCCACCCCGCGCGTGATCGATGACTCCGGGATACTCACACCGGCGCGAGTGAGCATCGAGGCCGCATACACACCGCACGGGACGGTCTTGCCACACAATGCCACGATGCCCGCCGCAGGAAGATCGGCGAGGCCGGTTATCCCCAGCGGGTTTCCCCTCTTCACCGCGATCTGCATCGTGTTGCGTGCGAAGATTCGCGGTGAGTTCACGATGTTGCCCGTCTGCAGTAGTCGGTCCTGTGAGGCGAGGTCGGCAGATGCGAACACCGCGACGGGAGCGCCCGCCTGGATCTGGTTCACGAGGGCCGTCGTCGAGCCGAAGTTGAAGCGCACTAGCGCACGTGGATGCAGCCGACGGAACTCCCTCCCGATCGCCGTGAATCCGTCGGTGAGCGACGCCGCTGCGGACACCACGATCTCGCCGCCCAGAGATCGACGCTGGGCGTGCGCAGCGTCCACCGGAGCGAGAACGGCGAGCGCGACGGCCAGCGCCAGAAGCAGTCGCGATACCCTCATAGTCTCAATGAGACTATTTGACCTGTCGCTGATCGACCAAGTCGTCTTGGCTTTGCTCGTGGAAGAACCACGACACGGCTTCGGCGTGTTCGATTCGATCCAGCGGGATGACGCTCTGTCGATGGCGATTTCCGTTCGGCGTCCGCTCGTGTATCGCTCGCTCAACGATCTCGAAAAGGCGGGACTGGTCGCCCCCACCCGCACCGAAGCGGGCAAGCGTGGTGCACCACGCACGATCTATCGGGCGACTCCGAAGGGCAAACGCACCACTGCCAACTGGCTGGATTCGATCGTGACCCACCCACGTGACGCACGCCTGGAACTCCTCGCGAAGTTCGCCCTCCGCGCTCGTGGCGACAAGTCCAATCGTCGGCTGGCGGGAGAACAGCGCCGACATTTCGAGTCCCTCGCCGACTCGCTCGGCAAAACCGAACCACTCACCCCCACCGCCGAGCTGGTTCGCAAATGGCGTTACGAGTCGATCAACGCGATGATCGGTCTGCTTCGCGAACTGGAGAGAGCCTGAGGCTCAAACGAGCACGCGCTGCGGTTGCGTGTAGACGTTCGCCTTGCCGTCACGCAGGAAGCCGACCACGGTGATGCCCAATTTCTCCGCCGTCTCCACGGCGAGACTGGAGGGGGCACCGACGGCGGCGATCATGGCGATCCGTGCCATCGCCGCTTTCTGGATGATCTCGAACGACAGACGCCCGCTACAGAACAGACCGAACTTCGTCAGCGGCACCTGCTTGTTCATCACGGCCTGACCGATCACCTTGTCGACGGCGTTGTGCCGGCCGATGTCCTCGCGCACGATCGTGATCTCTCCCCGATCGTTGAACAAGGCCGAAGCATGGAGCCCACCCGTGCGGTCGAAGGTCGGTTGGCTCTTGCGCACGGCCTCAGCCACACCGAGCAATACTTCAGCCGTGAGTCGTGGACCCTCGTCCGCTCCCACGGGCGTGGTGCACGTGAGTAGTTGGTCGATCGACTCGGTGCCACAGATACCGCAACTCGCCGAGGTGACCATGGCTCGCCGAGCCAGGGCGTCTTCGAATGGGCGCGCCACCTCGACGGTGACGATGTTGTAGAGCTGCTCGGGCAGGTCCAGCTCGCAGTACTTGACCGTGCGCAGATCGCTCGGAGTGGCGATGATCCCCTCGGTGAACAGGAACCCCACGGCCAACTCGAAGTCGTGACCCGGCGTGCGCATGGTGACGGACACGGTCTCCGCCGACGTTCCAGGAGGTGCCACCCGCACCTCCATCGGCTCTTCGGTGACCAAGTAGTCGGGCTTGCTGCCGAGGCGACCCTCCCGCGAAACGGCGAGCACCTTCCAGTCCGTCGACTTGCGGCGCGCCTGCGTCATAGCGTCAGGCTAGTTGCTGTCGAGAAATGCGCGAAGGTTGGCGCTGTTGTTTGGATGACGCAACCGCGCCAGCGTCTTCTGCTCGATCTGACGAACACGCTCCCGCGTCACCTTCATCTTCTTCGCGACGTCCTCCAACTTGTGAGGACGCCCTGCGTACTTGTCGATACCGAAACGCATCGCGAGGATCTCCTTGTCGCGCTCAGGAAGCCCCTGCAACATGTTGGCGATCGCCTCGATCAACTGCAGTCGCTCGGTCGTCTCCTGCGGGTCGTCCGTCGTGTTCGGGTTGGCGATCGTGTCGCCGACGGTGAGATCGTCGGAGTCCACACCCACCGGCGCATCGAGACTGGAGGTGGGTATCGCTATCTGCATCACCTCGAGCAGACGCTCCACCGAGACGTCGCTACGAGCGGCAACCTCTTCCGGGGAGGGATCTCGACCGAGCTCCGCGTACAGCTCGCGCTCCACGCGGTGGATCCGGTTGACGATTTCCATCATGTGTCCGGGAATCCTGATGTTGCGGCCCTGGTCGGCGAGCGCCCTCGTCATCGCTTGTCGAATCCACCAGGTGGCATAGGTGGAGAACTTGAACCCCTTCTGGAAGTCGTACTTCTCCGTGGCGTGCATCAGACCGATGTTGCCTTCCTGGATTAGGTCGGCCAGTTGCAGTTCTTTGCGGTCGTAACGGCGAGCGATCGACACCACGAGGCGCAGATTGGCCCGCACCATGTGGTCCTTGGCCGAGTTTCCGTCATTGACGATTCGCTGCAAGGCGCGACGCTCTTTCACACCAAGTGACTCCGACTTCGCGTCGAGTTCCTGCTGGGCATCCAACCCGTCGCGGATCGCCTTACCCAGCCGACGCTCCTCATCGGCCGAGAGGAGGTCCACCTGACCGATCTCGTTGAGATAGAGGCGGACTGCGTCCGGACCGCTCTCGGGGCCAAGCCTCACGGTCTCGTCCTCGAGTTCAACCACCCGAGCAGTTCCCCCGCCGCGGCATCCGCCGTGAGTGGATTGTCGAGTTGTTCGAGCAACAAGCGGGCCTCACGGTCCTCGCGGATCTGTTCCTCGTCCCGAATGGTGGTGCGTTGCAACAACTCACGGCGCACTGCGGATGCCACCAGATTCATGGCCTCCCGCATCGGATCGGCGTCGACGTCAGCCACCGCAGCCCGCTCCAGCACTTCGCGGGCATCGGGGTCCGCCGCATCGAGTGCCTCGTTGAGATCGCCGTTGGTCGAGCCGATGGCGGCGAACGCTCGCCTGTTCACGTCGTCGACGAACAGAGCCTCGACCATCCATGGCGCGATCTCGTTCCACTGGTGGATCATCAGCGCGATCGCGATGAATTCCGCATTCTCCCGATATTGCGTGGCCTGATTGGCCAGCGGAACCTCGACCGCTGGTTGTCGTGTGCGACGCTCGGCGAGCTTGACCAAGTCGGCGGCCGGGATACCGACGTGACTCGCCACTTCGCCGGCATACAACTTGCGGACGTTGAGGTCGGGATGCTCGTTGACCACTGCCATCGCCTGCTCCGCCAAACGTGACCGCGACTCCGGCGAGTCGATCCGCTTGCCCGCCAGCACTCGATCGAGGCGGAAGCCGAGGAACGGGCGTGCCTCCTTGATCGCCTCAACGAGGCACTCGATGCGGCGGACCCCGATGCCCGCGAAGTGCTGGAGCGGGCTGCGGTGGCTGACGTCGACGCCGATCCGATGCGGGAGGCCATGAATCT
>JBJTFU010000061.1:0-2736 GCA_046093585.1 Ilumatobacteraceae bacterium
CCCTTATGGGGGCGAGCGCGAAGGCCGTGTCGCAATGACGTCGAGATCGCATCAGCGGATCGGATTCATTGGGCTTGGCAACATGGGGCTACCGATGTGTCGTCGTCTATGCGCGGCAGGTCTCGACGTGGTCGCATTTGACATCAATCCTGCTGCGCTCGCACAGGCCGTAGAGGCAGGTGCAACGCCAGCGAGTTCGGCACGGTCCTGCTCAGACGCCGTCGACGTCCTGTTGACGTCGCTGCCCAAGCCGGAACAGGTCGAGGCAGTGATGGCCGGCCCAGATGGGTGTCTTGCCGCAATGCGCCAAGGCTCCGTGTGGGTCGACCTGACGACCAACCGTCGGGAATTGGTCATTTCCCTTGCTGCCACGGCACCACAGGGGGTGTTCACCATCGACGCCCCAGTGACGGGTGCGGTGGATGGTGCACGCAATGGGAAGTTGACGCTGTTCGTCGGCGGCGAGTCTGCGGTCGAGGAGCAGGTGACCCCAAGTCTCTCGCATCTTGGCCTCGTCGTCACCTGTGGTCCACTCGGCTCGGGGAACGTCGTCAAGCTGGTCACCAACCAGTTGTGGTTCGTTGCGGCCGCTGCGCTCGGTGAAGGTTTCGCCGTCGGACTCGCCAATGGCGTTGAGCTCGGCACCCTGTGGCGTGCGATCTGTGAGAGCGTCGGGGACAGTTTCGTCGCGCGACATGACGCGCCGTCGATTTTCGCCGGCCACTATGACCCGTCCTTCTCCCTCGGGTTGTGCATGAAAGACCTCGGGCTCATCGGTGAGCTGGCGCGCAACGTCGGCGCCGAGCTCCCGATGACGGAGGCGGCGACCAGCGCATTTGCGAGTGCATTAGAAAGATATGGGGCGGATGCCGCCGAGTTGCATGTCGCCAAGCGAATCGAAGAAGACGCTGGATTTTCCATGCGGCTCGATGGTGACTGGACTCCGCCATGGGAACGATAGGGAGGACGTGACACCGTGACGAGGGAACTCCGCATCGACGATCTGCTTGATTACGAGCACTATCCGCTACACGACACCAGCAGCCCCAAGTATCGAGCCGTCGTCGATCACGCCCGCGCGCAACTCGCAGACGATGGGTGTGCGGTGATCTCGAACCTGCTGCGACCGACGGCCGTCGCACTGATCAGTGCAGAGATTCGTGAGCGCAAGCACACGACGCACTATTCGACGTCGGCAATGAACCCGTATTTCCACACGAAACACAACCCCGCCTATCCCGAGCGTCATCCGGTGAACACCTTCACCGAGCGCTCGAGCGGGTTCATCCCCGGCGACTCGTGGGACTCAACGTTGGCGATCGACGTCATCTTCAGAAGCGACGACCTGACGAATTTCCTCCGCGAATGTCTCGAAACCGAATCCGTCCATTGCTATGCCGATCCCTTGGCTGGTTTGACGGCAAATGTGCTCGACCCTGGACAGCAGTTCGCGTGGCACTTCGACACGAACGAATTCGCTGTGACGGCCCTGATTGACGAGGCAGACGAAGGCGGTCTCTTTGAATATGTGCCGATGACGCGAACGCCCGAAGACGAATCCTTCGACCGGATTCAGGCCGTCTTGGACGGGGATCACCGTGAGGTCAAGACGCTTGATCTTCGCGCGGGAGACTTACAGATCTTCCGCGGGCGCCATTCGCTTCATCGCGTAACGCGCGTGTCGCGCAGCTCGCGTCCTCGACATTCGGCGATCTTCGCCTACACGGCCGAGCCCGGCGTCATAGGGCGGTTGGAGCGCACCCGCCAGTTATTCGGGCGTGTGCTGCCGGCCCACGAGGAGGCCGAACGCGCACGAGTTCGCAGCGATCAGTTGTTGGACTGAGGTGTTCGAGGACAGTTAATTGGGCGACGAAAAACAGAGGTGGAAAGTTGCTCCTCTGTACAGAAATCCTAGATTGAACTTAAGTGGGCTTCGAAGTAGTCGGTTGTGAGCTGGAAGTAGCTGTCGATCGTCTTGCGGTCGACGTCGAAATCGGACTGCCAGTTGACCGTCCAAGTTGTCCCATCAAGTGTTGTTCCAATCCAAACAAATCCGAAGATTCTGCGAGATCCGTTGTCGTCGACCAGCGAACCGGTGTACGTGAAGTAGCCGATCGTTGAGTACGAAGCGGTGTTGAGGATCTTGAACTTAGAACTGACAAAGTCGGTGAACTGGCCGCCGAGTTCTTTGTCTCTGTAGTTGGCTAGAACCACGTCGTTTGGCTTGCGCTGCGCAGATATAGCCAGTGTCATCGCATGATCCGTTGAAGATTTGGCCCGACCGCCACCAAGGTCAACCCATCCGCCAGGGAGGGGGAGGCGGACGCCAGTTCCATCGCCGTCCAAGACGAAAAGCGCGGGCGTGTCGCCGCCCACAAGTGATGCAGGGTGATTGGTAGGGGCAGATTCGGGGTCCGGTTGTTCTGATTCGGTTGCGACGGTGTCCAGCGAAATGGGCATTTCGGCAAGCGTGGTGGGAGTTGGCGCAACAGACGGTCCGGCTATCGGGTTCAACGCTGGGAGATCGACATCGATGACCGGTTCGTCTGTCGGGGATATGACCTTGACGAGTGACGTCGCACGTGCGCCCGATGTGACATTTGCCAGGAACATGAAGCACGCCCCCAAGGTGGTGATCCCGGCCACTGCTGCGATGGCGAGCAGTGAAGAAGAACCCTTGAGGTTTGATCCACCACGATGGATCCCAATTGTGTTGGTGAGTGCAGACAGGTCTTC
>JBJTFU010000062.1:0-2910 GCA_046093585.1 Ilumatobacteraceae bacterium
CTCCTGTCCGGACTGGTGCATCTACATTGAGGCACATAAGGAGCTCGCCCCGCCGCGTCGTGAGGGTGGCAAGCCGCGCCAAGTGAACAAGCTCGATCGCTTCGACATTGACTATGCACTGTGCATGTACTGCGGCATCTGTGTCGAAGTGTGCCCGTTCGATGCGCTGTTCTGGAGCCCCGAGTACGAGTACTCGGAGCCGAGCATCACGGATCTATTGCACGACAAGTCGAAGCTGAGCGAGTGGATGGAGACCGTTCCGGCGGCACCAGAACTCGAAGCCGGCGCGGAAAAGAAGAAGAAGTAGGACGTCGATGGTTGCGCAGAACATCGGTTTCGGCATCATCGCCCTCCTGATGGTGGTCGGTGCGCTTCGCGTGGTGACGACATCGAACGTGGTTCACGCTGCATTGTGGCTCGTGGTGGTCCTTGCAGGTGCTGCGGCGCAGTACATCTTGCTCGCGGCAGAGTTTGTCGCGATCACCCAGGTGCTCGTCTACATCGGCGCGGTCATGGTCCTGTTCCTGTTCGGAACGATGCTCACCCGTTCTCGCATCGGACGCGAGACTGACCTCAACAACACCTATTGGAAACTTGGCATTCCGGTGTCGCTTGTGCTGTTCGCGGCCATGGCGATTGCGCTCGTCAACTCATTTGGTGATGACAAGATGCCGGAAGGCGACTCGATCGTCACCACCCAGCAGGTGTCGGACCAGATCTTCGGACCGTATCTCCTTCCGTTCTGGGCGCTGTCATTCGTCCTGCTGGCAGCCGTGATTGGTGCGATCGTGCTTGCGAGGAAGGACTGATCATGCTGGTCAATCAGTTCCTCCTGCTTGGCGCCATCCTGTTTTGCATCGGCGTGTACGGTGTCATCGCTCGCAAGAACGCAGTGCTCGTCCTGATGTCCATCGAACTCATCTTGAATGCCGTGAACCTCAACCTTCTTGCTTTTGCTTTGCGCAATGGCTCCGTGGACGGCCACACGTTCGCCTTGTACGTGATCGCGATTGCGGCTGCAGAAGTCGGCGTTGGTCTCGGACTCGTCCTGCTCATTTATCGCAACAAGCGCACCATCTCGCTCGATGACCTCTCGGAGATGAAGGGCTGATGATGGCTGCCGCGACCGAAGTCCTTCACTCGCTCTCCTCGGGTTGGTTCCTTGAGCATGCCTGGCTGATCCCGATCGTTCCAGCTATTGGATTCGCTTTCATCATCCTGTTCGGCAATCGCCTCCCGATGAAGGGGAGTGAACTTGGTGTCCTGTCCATGCTCGGCGCACTCGTGCTCTCCGCAGGGGCCGCATATCAGTGGATCCAGCGGGTCAATAGTGGTGGGGAAGAGCAGTTCATCAGTCCGGTCGTGCGGACGTGGAAGTGGTGGCCGATCGGCGACGCACCGCTGACCATCGGTCAGTCGATCGACGGGCTCGCAGTCATCGTTCTCGTCGTCGTCGCGTTCATCTCCACCCTCGTGCAGATCTACTCGATCGAGTACTTGCGCGGAGATCGTCGTTACACGCACTTCTTCGCTGCCCTCACCTTGTTCTCGGCCGGCATGCTGGCCATGGTCATCGCCGAAGACACGATCCTGCTGCTCTTGGGCTGGGAGATCATGGGTCTGTGCAGCTTCATGCTGATTGGCCATTGGTGGGAGGACGGGGCAAACTCACGCGCCGCGTTGAAGGCCTTCTTCACCGTTCGCACTGGCGACATGGGCCTCCTTATTGGCATCTCGATCTTGTACTTCGCCGCAAACGACTGGACGATGGAGAACCTTGGGGTCTCCGGGTTCTCGATTCGCGGACTGTCGGCCTGGGCCCTGAGTGGAACGCCTGACTCGACCGTCATCCTCATCGCTTGCGTGGCGCTGTTCATCGCCGCAATCGGCAAGAGCGGTCAGTTCCCCCTCCACACGTGGTTGCCGGACGCCATGGCGGGCCCAACTCCGGTGAGTTCGCTGCTCCACTCCTCGACGATGGTGGTCGCCGGCGTGTTCCTCGTCGCCCGGCTCTATCCGGTCTTCTTCACCGGTTTCGACATCCTCGGAACGGGCGGCAACTTCATCACGGTGATCGGTGGCATCACGATCGTCATTGCTGCCGCACTTGCATTCGTTCAGAACGACATCAATAAGGTGCTTGCGTACTCCACGGTCTCGCAGCTCGGCTACATGATGCTCGGCCTCGGCGGTGGTGCGTGGCTGCCAGCGGTGTTCCACATCTTCACCCACGCGTTCTTCAAGGCATGCCTGTTCCTCGGTGCAGGTTCGATCAGCCACAGCGCTTCGCACCACTCCTTCGACATGAAAAAAGACATGGGTGGGTTGCGCAAGGTGATGCCGATCACCTTCACGACGTGGGTCATCTCGACGCTTGCATTGTGCGGAGTCTTCCCGTTCTCGGGCTTCTTTTCCAAGGACGAGATCATCGACAACGTTGGCAACAACGGGTACAACACGTTCATGATCATTGGTCTCATTGGCGCGTTCATGACCGCGGCGTACATGACGCGTGCGACGTACCTCACGTTCTTTGGTGAACCTCGAGGAGCGTCTGCGGGTGGGCACCACGACGAACATGTGACCGATCACCATGATTCCCAGGACAGCCACGACTCGCATGATGACCATGGGCATGATGCACACGCAAACCACGGTCCTCACGAGTCGGGTTTGTTGATCACCGCGCCACTCATGATCCTGGCGGTCCTCGCATTGTCGTCAGGTTTCCTCAACGCGACGCCATTCGGTGAGAAGTTCGAACTGATCAAGAAGTGGGTGGAGCCACGGGCCGAGGTCGTCGTCGACGTCGCCCATGGCGGCCCAGGGGAAGCGCGAGTGCTGACCTTGCCCGCAGCCGAAGAGGGACATCACGACTCACCATGCGGGTCGGAGGCTCCTGAAGAAGGG
>JBJTFU010000063.1:0-4023 GCA_046093585.1 Ilumatobacteraceae bacterium
TGGATGGCGATCGCCACCACGTCGCGCGGAGCGAGGTCCTCCTGAGGGTGCACGCCCTTCATGATTCGCTCACCGGCGGCATCGAGAAGCACCGCACCTTCGCCGCGTACCGCTTCACTGATCAAGGTCTGTTGTTCGCTCGAGTTCACTCCCTGCCACAACACCGTGGGGTGGAACTGCACGAACTCCATGTCGCGAACACGCAGACCGGCGCGCAACGCGAGGGCGTGACCGTCACCCGTCACTGCGCGGGGGTTGCTGGTGCTGGCGAAGATCTGACCCACGCCACCGGTGGCGATCACGACTGCCCGGGCATGCACCACACCGACGCTCGTCACGGCGCCCTTGGCGTCGAGCAGCGCGATGCGCACACCTGCCACTTGACGCTTCTCCCCGCGGGCCATCACGAGGTCGAGCGCGAATGCGTGGTCGAGCACCTCGACTCCCGCGTTCACCGCGTTGATGTCGAGCGTGCGTTGGATCTCTGCGCCGGAGCGATCGCCGCCTGCGTGCACGATTCGTGAATGCGAGTGTCCGCCTTCACGCGTGAGAGCGTGAGCACCGTCGGCACCCGGGTCGAACGCCGCCCCCAAGGATTCGAGGTACGACACTGCAGTCGGCGCGTCGTTGACCAGTTGCCGTACGGCGTCCTCGATGCACAGTCCCGCTCCTGCCTCCAACGTGTCGCGCACGTGTTCGGCGAAGGTGTCGCCCGGATCCAACACTGCGGCGAGACCACCCTGGGCCCATGCCGTACTTCCCGCATCCAACGTGTCCTTGGTGACGATCAGCACCTTGCGCACGGGTCGTGCGGCCAACGCAGCAGCCAAGCCGGCCGCCCCCGAACCCAACACCACCACGTCCACCGCGCGCGTCCACGTGGGTGCGGCGGCATGGAGCGCGGTGGGCACGCGCATGGAGGTTCCTATTCCTTCGTCCGCGAGGGCGTGCCGATGGCGATCATCCGCTCGACGCTCAATCGTGCCTTGTCGGCGACGTCCCGCGGCACGTCCACGACGTCGCGCCCGGTCTGCAGCGCATGGAGCAACTTTTCCGGGGTAATCATCTTCATGTACTTGCACACGGCAGCGCGATTGACGGGTTCGAAGATGGTGAGCGGGTTGGCCTTGCTCAACTGGTGCAACATGCCCGTCTCGGTGGCGACGAGCACCTTCTTCGCCTTCGTCTTTTCGGCTGCAGCCACCATGCCCGAAGTGGAGAGGATCTTGGTGCGTTCCTTCGGCACCACTCCCGTCTCGGCCAGGTACATCGCGGAAGTGGCACACCCGCATTCGGGGTGGATGAACAACTCGGCTTCCGGCTCGCGTGCCACCAGCGAACGCAACTCTTCGCCGTTGATGCCGGCGTGCACGTGGCACTCGCCCATCCAAATGTGCATGTTGTCGCGACCGGTCTCGCGCTGCACATGGGCACCGAGGAACTGATCGGGACAAAACAAAACTTCGGTGTCGCGCGGGATCGAATTCACCACGTCCACGGCGTTCGACGAGGTGCAGCAGATGTCGGTTAGCGCCTTTACCGCGGCGGTGGTGTTGACGTAACTCACCACCACCGCTCCCGGATGCTCGGCCTTCCACGCAGCCAACTGCTCGGCATTGATCGTGTCGGCCAGCGAACAACCGGCAGCCGCGTCGGGAATGATCACCGTCTTGTCGGGGCTCAGAATCTTGGCGGTCTCGGCCATGAAGTGCACGCCGCAAAAGACGATGGTCTGCGCGTCGGCCTTGGCGGCAACCCGCGACAGCGCGAGCGAATCACCGACGTGATCGGCGATGTCCTGAATCTCCCCAACTTGGTAGTTGTGCGCGAGGATCACCGCGTCGCGCTCCTTGGCCAGCCGCTTTACCTCGGCGGCCCACGCAGAGTTTGGGGCGAACTCGCCGTTGGTCACTCCTTCAAGTTATCGGCGCACGGCATGCACTGGCGGATCGAACCACAGATGAGTCACGGCATCGGCGAGGCTTCCGCGCGCTGCACCGGCATCGGTGATAACGTCATCGGGAGTGTCGGCAAACCTGAGTACCGAAGCGACGCCTTCATCACACACCACGACGACGAGGCGCACACGCCGACGCTCGGGGTGACGACTCGGCGGAACGTCGCTTCCCTCGTCGTTGATCGGCGCGGCCCAACCTGAGGTGAGCACTGCCGCGCCGTCGAACATGCGCACCACCGACGAAGTTGGCGCGTCGAGCAACTCGTACACATCGCCATGTTCGGCGAGGAAGGTGATGCGCAACGCACCATCTTCCTGATTTCTCGCGGCCTCTTCATCGACCACGGAGACCCCGTAGAGGCGGGCTTGGTGCTCGTCGAAACCATCGAGCGAGAGGTGCAGGCTGCGCTCCACGCAGGTGGCAAGGGTGAGAGGAGTATCGGGCTCGTTCATTGCTGAGATGTGTGGATCGAACAGGCGGTCCGACCGACAAAACCTGCCCGCCACGCGGTTGAATGGTGGCGTGACTTCCCCGCTCACGCTCCCCCAAAAGGTGTGGGATCGCCACCTGGTGGCTAGCGGCACCAACGAACCCGATCTCCTCTATATAGATCTCCACCTCGTGCACGAAGTGACGAGCCCGCAGGCCTTCGATGGTCTGCGCATCAACGGTCGCACCGTGCGCCGCCCGGATCTCACCGTGGCCACCGAAGACCACAACGTGCCGACCGCCGACATTCACCTGCCCGTGGCCGACCCGATTTCGTCCAAGCAACTCGAAGTGATGCGCAAGAACGCCGAAGAGTTCGGCGTCACGCTCTACCCGATGGGCAACGAGCGTCAGGGAATCGTGCACGTCATCGGTCCCGAGCAAGGTCGTACGGTGCCAGGAATGACCATCGTGTGCGGCGACAGTCACACCGCAACGCACGGGGCATTCGGCGCTCTTGCCTTCGGCATCGGCACGAGCGAAGTCGAGCACGTACTTGCCACGCAGACACTTCCCCAGTCACGACCGAAGTGGATGAGCATCACCGTCGACGGTGTACTCGCCCCAGGGGTGACGGCCAAGGACATCATCCTGGCGATCATCGGCAAGATCGGCACCGGCGGCGGTATCGGACATGTCATCGAGTACCGCGGTTCGGCGATCCGCTCGCTGTCGATGGAAGGTCGCATGACCATCTGCAACATGTCGATCGAGGCTGGCGCCAAAGCCGGGCTCATCGCACCCGACGACGTCACGTTCGAGTACTTGAAGGGTCGCGAGTTCGCACCGAAGGGCGCGGCGTGGGACGCGGCGGTCGCCGACTGGAAGACGCTCATCAGCGACGAAGGCGCGAAGTGGGACAAGGAAGTGGTCATCGACGCCGCCACCATCGCTCCTCACGTCACGTGGGGCACCAACCCTGCTCAAGTCACCGACATCGACGGCAGCGTTCCGGCGCCGAGTGACTTCAGTGACCCGACCACCCGCGATACCGTCGCCCGCGCGCTCGAATACATGGGCCTCGAGGCGGGGACGCGCATTCGCGACATCGCCGTCGACACCGTGTTCATCGGTTCGTGTACCAACAGCCGCATCGAGGACCTGCGCTTGGCCGCGAGCGTCGTCAAGGGTCGCAAGGTTCGCGTCAAGCGCGCGATGGTGGTTCCCGGCAGCCACCAAGTGAAGAAGCAGGCCGAGGCCGAGGGCCTGCACACGATCTTCACCGAGGCAGGTCTCGACTGGCGCGAGCCGGGTTGTTCGATGTGTCTCGCAATGAACCCCGACAAGCTCGCCCAAGGCGAGCGTGCAGCGAGCACGAGCAACCGCAACTTCGAAGGTCGCCAAGGTCGTGGAGGCCGCACGCACCTGGTGTCCCCCGCCGTGGCCGCAGCCACCGCAGTCACGGGAAGATTCGCCACTCCGGAGGATCTCGTATGAAGAAGGTGAGCGTGATCACGGGTCGCGGAGTACCGCTTCGTCGGTCCGATGTCGACACCGACCAGATCATTCCTGCCGAGTGGCTGAAGCGCGTGGAGCGCACCGGTTTCGAGAAGGGGCTCTTCTCCACGTGGCGCGA
>JBJTFU010000064.1:0-4115 GCA_046093585.1 Ilumatobacteraceae bacterium
GGTGTTGAAGGAACTCAAGCAAGACGGTTACGTGATTCCGCGACCACACCCCACTCTCGTCACTCGCCGCGTGCTCGTGATGCAACGACTCCGAGGATTCAAGTTCGACGACGTCGTGGGAATGAAGGAAGCCGGAATCGACACCGAAGCGGTGGTCCGCACGGGAATGATCGCGTTCATGGAAGGCGCGATGATCCACGGCGTCTTCCACGGCGACTTGCACGGCGGCAATCTCTTCGTGCAAGAGGACGGCAAGACCGCGCTGCTCGACTTCGGCATCGTGGGTCGTCTCACTGGACCACGCCGCATGGCGTTCCTGCGGTTGATGTTGAACGCCACCACCAACAACGTGACCGGACAGGTGGAGGCACTGCGCGACCTCGGCGCGCTACCGATGGACACCGACATCCAGGCCGTGATCAAGGACCTCAACCTCGGAGCACCCGTGATCGATCCGACCACCTTGTCGGGTGAGGAACTCGTGCAGGAAGTGCAACGGGTGGTCAAGGCGATGCTCGGTTACGGCGCGCGCATGCCGAAGGAATTGATGCTCTACGTCAAGAACATGGTTTTCCTCGACGGCGCGATCGCCCGTCTCGCACCCGACCTCGATCTGCTCGCCGAGATCGCCAACATTTCGATGTTGTTCGCAGAGCGACATGGCGAGCGACTGGGACGCGAACTGGGGATCGATCACACGGCCGTCGAGATCAACCTCGACAGTGTGAAGGCCGGATTCGGCGTGGACGCCAGCACCAACTCGATGACTTACCGCGACCTGCAGAAGCGCCGGGAGCTCATCCAGAAGCGCATGCGCGAACACGTCGGTCGTTGATCTAACTGTCATCCCGATGGCCAGGGGTTCCGGGCGATGAGACTCGTGGTGGCGCGCTGCAGCGTCTCCTACGAGGGCCGGCTGAACGCGGCGTTGCCCGAAGCCACGCGCTTGATCATGGTGAAGCAAGACGGTTGTGTCGCGATCCACGCCGACGGTGGTGCCTACAAGCCACTCAACTGGATGAACGCTCCCAACATCTTGCAGGAGCACGAAGACCGATGGGTCGTCACCAACCCCAAGGGCGAGACGTTGACCATCTTCCTCCACGAAGTGGTGAGCGATTCCTCGCACGAGCTCGGCATCGACCCCGGCCTGATGAAGGACGGAGTCGAGGCACACCTGCAGGAGTTGGTGGCCGGAGCGCCGCAGATGATCGAGGACGGTCTGACCTTGATCCGCAGGGAGTTCCCCACCGCGGTGGGGCCCGTGGACTTGCTGTGTCGGGCAGCGGATGGACGCACGGTCGCCGTCGAGATCAAGCGTCGTGGCGAGATCGACGGAGTCGAGCAACTCACTCGCTACATCAACTGCCTACGGGCCGACAGTTCACTCGGCGACATTCGTGGCATCTTCGTCGCCCAGTCGATCAAGCCGCAAGCGCGCGTGCTCGCAGAGAGTCGCGGAATGAGTTGGCGTGAGGTGGACTACGACGAACTGAAGGGCACCAAGCCCGACGACCTCACTCTGTTCTGAGAATCAATACTCGGGCAATCGATACTCGGCCCATCAATCCTTGGGCCGGCAATCTTTCGGCCAGGGCCACGAGCCGTCACGCCCGTCCATGCCCGCGTTCTTGCGTGCCGTGCCGAGCATCTCTTCGACGATCGGGCCGAGGCGAGTCGGATCCTCCACGGGATCGTGCACCGGTCCACGGTGCCAACCTTCGGCGACCGCGAGCACCTGGCCACTGGCCTCGAACACGCGAGCGGTGACACCCTTCGACTCGGTGCTGGCCAACCAGGTGACGATCGGGGCGATCCACTTCGGCGAGCGCGCCTCACGCTCCTCGTCGGTCTCGGGTGCCGGGCCGAGGCCCTCCGTCATGCGCGTCAACGCCACGGGCGCCACCGCGTTCACCGTCACGCCATAGCGACCGAGTTCGAGTGCCGCGATCGTGGTGAAGGCGGCGATACCGGCCTTGGCCGCGCCGTAGTTCGTCTGGCCGACGTTGCCGTAGATGCCCGACACCGACGACGTGTTGATGATCCGCGCGTCCACCTCGTGGCCCGCCTTGCTGCGCTCCTTCCAATACGCGGCGGCGAAACGCGACGGCGCAAAGGTGCCCTTCAGGTGCACGCGAATGACCGCGTCCCACTCTTCCTCGGACATGTTGACGAGCATGCGATCGCGAAGGATTCCCGCGTTGTTCACGACGGCATGCAGATCGCCGAAGGTCTCGATGGCCGTGTTGATCAGGCGCTCCGCACCAACCCACGACGAGATGTCGTCGCCGTTGGCGATTGCTTTGCCGCCCATTGCCTCGATCTCGTCGACCACCTGCTGGGCGGGGCTAGTGTCCCCACCCTTCCCGTCGACCGCGGCGCCGACGTCGTTGACCACCACGTGAGCGCCATGTCGAGCCAAGCTCAGCGCATGTTCCCTGCCGATTCCACGACCGGAGCCGGTCACCACTACTACACGTCCTTCACATAGGCGAGTCATGACGCGCAACTCTAGTCTGAGGTTCGTGCAGAGCGTCCCCCCACTGCGCGATCGACACGACGTGCTCGTCGTCGGCGCCGGCCCCGCGGGAGTGGCAACCGCGATCCATCTGCACCGACGTGGCATCAAGGTGACCGTGATCGACAAGGCGACGTTTCCGCGCGACAAGTGCTGCGGCGACGGGCTCACCACGGGAGCGCTGCGCCTGCTCGAGGAGTTGAACTTCGAGCCGAACACGGTCGCGGGCTGGACGGTCTGTCATGACGTCGTACTGCGTTCCCCCTCCGGCAAGGAAGTGCGCCTGCGTCTTCCCGCCGACGACGGTCAATTCGCGGCGATCGCGCCGCGCAGCGAACTCGACGCCGCCCTCGTCCGACATGCGCGCAACCTCGGCATCGAAGTCATCGAAGGCGTGTCGTTCGAATGCGTGGTCGGCAACGAATGCGACGGCGTGACGGTCTCGCTCGCGCCGCTCGGAGAGCGAACGTTCTCATCGGTGGTCGCAGCCGACGGCATGTGGTCGACCGTGCGCAAAGCACTGGGCGCGAACATCCCCCAGTACTTGGGCGACTGGCACGCCTTCCGCCAGTACGCGACGAACGTCACGGGTCCCGCCAGCGAGAAGTTGTTCGTGTGGTTCGACGAAGATCTCCTCCCTGGATACGCCTGGTCGTTTCCCCTGAGTGGCGGAAGGGCGAACGTCGGCTTCGGCATCCTGCGCGGCAGCAAGAGCAGCCCCGCCGACATGAAGACGCAGTGGCAGTCGCTGCTCCAACGGCCGCACGTTCGCCGCGCCCTCGGAAAGGAAGCGGAGATGGTCGACCGGGTGACGGCCTGGCCGATCCCCGCCCGCGTCACGAGTGCAACACTCTCTGTGCCGGGGTTCCTCTTCGTCGGCGACGCCGCCTGCGTCACCGACTCGTTGACCGGCGAAGGAATCGGTCAGGCGTTGCTTTCGGGCAAACTTGCGGCGCAAGCGATCGGACAAAGTGCCCCGGGAGACCTCGTGGCTCCCGGTCGCAGGTACGAGCAAGCGATGCGCGAGGAGTTCTTCGCCGATCACCGGATGTCGATCGTGTTGGGCAAGATCCTCGCCCACCCGCTCGGTGCTCGCGGCGCGCTACGCGCCGCCAACCTCAGCGACTGGACTCGGCGCAACTTCGTGCGCTGGATGTTCGAAGACGAACCACGGTCGATCATCACCACACCGTCCCGTTGGCACCGCAGGTTCCTCAAGCGACCGGGCGCGTTTGTGTCGAGGGATACCGTGTAACCGATGCGCACCCGGCTCACCGATCTACTCCAAATCGAACACCCCGTGATGCTCGCGGGAATGGGCGGCGTTTCGTACCACCGCCTCGTCGCCGCAGTGTCGGCCAGTGGAGGAATCGGCACGCTCGGCGCATCCACCATGGGGGAAGGGGAACTCGCACGGGAGATCGCCGCCGTGCGCGAACTCACCGACAAGCCGTTCGGCGTCGACCTCCTGACCGCGTTGCCGCACACCCTCGAACGCGACGTCGACACGATCATCAAGGGCGGAGCGAAGGTCTTCGTCGCCGGCCTCGGAGTTCCCCGCGAGATCATCGACCGACTGCACCGCAGCGGAGTCATC
>JBJTFU010000065.1:0-2662 GCA_046093585.1 Ilumatobacteraceae bacterium
GGCGGCGAATGCGGAGAACGCGGTCACGAGTGCGACACCGATGAGCACGGGTGCGACGGTGCCTGCCGTGCGTCGGGGATTGCGTGCGGCGTTTTGGCGCGCCATCGCGCCAGTGACGCTCCGCCGAGCGAGCGGTGCGCCAAGGCCGAGCGCTACGGGTTTGGCGATCAACGGTCCGTAGATGATGACCGCAGCGAACACGCAGACGACACCGACACCGAGTAGCCAGTCGTTCACGCCGGCGGCAGCAGCGATGTGGGCGGCAACACCGATGACGGCGATCACGGCACCGATCACGAAGCGGAACTTGCGGCTACCGATGCGCTCGATGGCGGTGTCACGCATCGCCGCGAGCGGCGGTACTCGTCCCGCACGCAACGCGGGGAACACCGCGGAGAACAGGGTGACGAGCGTGCCGACGACGATCGTGGTGGCGACCCGTCCGCCACGGATGGCCAGTCCACTCGTCGGAATGTCCACCCCGAATGCGGCGAGCAACGCGCCCAGTCCACGGGACAGTCCGATGCCCACGATGAAGCCGAGGATCGATCCGAGCACGCCGATGATCAGCGCCTCGACGATGACGGTGGTCGTCACCTGTTTGCGGCTCGCACCGATTGCGCGCATCAGCGCGTTCTCGCGGAGTCGCTGGGCGGTGGTGATGGAGAACACGTTGTAGATCACGAAGCAGCCGATGCCGAGCGCGATCAGGGAGAAGATGGTGAGGAACGTGCTGAGGAAGCCGACGACTGCGCCGATCTGATCCTTGGTTTCTTCCGCGATCTGTAGTCCGGTCAGCGTCTCGAGTTTGAGTGAGGGGTCGAGCGCGGCGTCCACCGCTGCTGCGAGTTCCTCTTGGGTCGACGAACCGTCTCCTTGAATGAGGAATGCATCGACGAAACCAGGTCGGAGCAAGAACTCCGATGCCGTTTGCTGGTCGAACAAGGCGAAGGTGGCGCCACCGGGGGAGGAGATGTCGCCGTAGTTGGCGATGCCGACGAGGGTGAACTCGCGGCTCCCGGATTGGGCGTTGACGCGAACCAGGTCACCGACGACGAAGTCGCCGTTCTCCGCCGAAGCACGATCCATCACCATCTCGGTGGGGCCATTCGGGAGTCGTCCATCTTCGATGTTCCACAGGCCGGCCACGCTCGCCGAGGCGATGCCACCGAAGGTCGGTGGACCGTTGTCGGAGCCGAGCGGTGTGCCGTCCTTGCCGATGATCCGCGCGAATGCCTGAATGTCGCCCGTGGCGTCCTTCACACCTGGCACGGCGAGCACTGCGTCCAGCGCTTCGATCGGCGTTCCTGCTCGCTGCTCACCGCCGAACGGCACCTCGATGAAGTTGGTGGAACGAACGTATGCATCCACGTCGCGGAACACGTCGGTGAAGAGCCGGTCGAACGTGCGCGAGAGGGTGTCGGAGAAGATGAACGTCCCCGAGAGGAAGCCCGTGCCGAGGATGATGGCGAGCGAGGTGAGGATGAGGCGACCCTTGCGGGCGAGCGACATCTTGAGCGAGAGCGAGAACATCTACTCGCCGAGGTGCTTCAAGTAATCGAGCACCTTCTCGGGGTTCGGCTCGGTCATTTCACCGGCGATCTTGCCGTCCTTCAGGAACACGATGCGGTCGGCATAACTGGCTGCGTTCGCATCGTGGGTGACCATCACGATCGTCTGTCCGAGGTCGGTCACTGCGCGGCGCATGAAGCCGAGTACTTCTCCACCCGTCTTGGAGTCGAGGTTGCCGGTCGGCTCGTCGGCGAAGATCACCGAGGGCTTGCTGGCCAGCGCACGTGCCACTGCTACACGCTGCTGCTGTCCGCCGGACAACTCGCTCGGGCGATGCTCCAGGCGGTCGCGCAGACCGATCGTGTCGACCACCTGGTTGATCCACTCCATTTCACCCTCCTGTCCGCCGAGGGAGAGCGGCAACATGATGTTTTCCATCGCGTTCAGCGTGGGGATCAAGTTGAACGCCTGGAAGATGAATCCCACCTGCTCACGACGAAGGGTGGTGAGATCCTTGTCGCTGAGGGACTCGAGTTGCGTGTCGCCGATCGCCACGCTGCCGCTCGTCAGGGAGTCGAGTCCGGCCACGCAGTGCATCAGCGTCGACTTGCCTGAGCCGCTCGGGCCCATGATCGCGGTGAACTTGCCTTTCTCGAAGGCGATGGTGACGCCGTCGAGGGCTCTCACTTCGCTGTCGCCCGAGCCATAGATCTTGCTCGCGGCAGTGGCCGTTGCGGCTGCTTGAGTCATGCACGACAGCCTAGGGCTGAAGCTCATGACTCAAGTCAGGAATGCCTCACTTGGGTTGAGGAAGTACTCGAAGATACGACTTGATCGTCTTCCAGCCGTTGGGGAACAACTACTCTGCTTCCTCATCGGTGACTGCGCAGCCGATGATCACATCGTCGCCGTTCTTCCAGTTCGCTGGCGTTGCCACCTTGTGTTTTGCGGTGAGTTGCAGTGAATCGATCACTCGCAAGATCTCGTCGAAGTTGCGACCCGTCGAAGCCGGATAGGTGAGGGTCAACTTGACCTTCTTGTCTGGGCCGATCACGAACACGCTGCGAACGGTGAGGGTGTCGTTGGCATTCGGATGAACCATGTCGTAAAGGTCGGCCACTTTGCGCTCTGGATCGCCGATCATCGGGAA
>JBJTFU010000066.1:0-7651 GCA_046093585.1 Ilumatobacteraceae bacterium
CATCAACGGCGTCAAGACCTGGTGCACGTTCGCCGCCCGCGCCAATGTGCTCATGCTGTTGGCCCGCACCGATCCCGACCGTTCCAAGACCCACCGGGGCCTGTCGCTGTTCATCGTGCCCAAGCCGCTCGGCAACGGGCACGGTTTCGAGTTCAGCCAGCCCGGCGGCGGCAAGATGGAAGGCCGCCCCATCGACACCATCGGCTACCGCGGCATGCACTCCTACGAGATCGCGATCGAGAACTGGTGGGTCCCGACCGATCATCTGATCGGCGAGGAGTCCGGCCTCGGCAAGGGCTTCTACTTCCAGATGGAGGGTTTCGAGAACGGGCGTCTCCAAACCGCGGCTCGTGCAGTCGGTGTCATGCAGGCGGCATACGAAGCCGCGCTCGAGTACGCCAAGAACCGCACGGTGTTCGGCCACGACATCGTCGACTACCAACTCACCCGCGCCAAGCTCGGTCGTATGGCAGCGATCGTGCAGGCATCACGCCAGTTCAGTTATGCAGTGGCCAAGTTGATGGGCAAGGGCGAGGGCGCGATGGAAGCGAGCATGGTCAAGGCCTACGTGTGCAAGGCAGCCGAGTGGGTCACCCGCGAGGCGATGCAGATCCACGGCGGGTACGGCTACGCCGAGGAGTACTCGGTGAGTCGGTTGTTCGTCGATGCGCGCGTGTTGTCCATCTTCGAGGGTGCAGACGAGACGCTGTGCCTGAAGGTGATCGCCCGTCGACTGGTCGAAGAGGCGCGCGCCTAGACCATCTCGACGAGTTCGTGTAGCGAACGGATTCGCACGCAGTCGAAATTGATCCGGTCGTCGTACGGGTCGAGCAAGATCCCCGTGATACCTGCATTGCGTGCAGCGCCGACGTCATTGACATAGGAATCCCCCACGTAGCCGATACGCGAACGCTCGATTCCCTTGGACTCGAGCAGCGCGAGCGAGTCGTCGAAGATGCGGGGATCCGGCTTGGAGTGTCCGACGACGTGGGAATCCGTCACGATCAAGACCGGTACGCCCGCTCCCGATCCCACCTGCAGGATGCACTGGTTGGCCAGGGTCGCCTCGATCTGCCCACTCGCATTGGACACCACTCCGATCGGCACACCCTTGAGGTGCAGGCGCCACAGCGCCGCCGTGGATTCGAGGATCGGCCAGCGCCACAACATCGGGGAGTACAGGTCGCGAAGTCGGATGACGGCCTCGTCCCCGCGCTCCGCGGGAATTCCCGACACCATCGCGACGGCGCGGCGATAGGAGTCCCAGCTCACCTTGTCGATCGAACCGCTTTCACGCTCGAGCGCGAGATGGTCGAGCGCAGCCATGCCCCGCGTAATGCGCGCGCACCATCGACGCGACGTCTCCTTGACCGCCGAACTGCTCCACCACCATGCCGATGGTCGTCGGATCCGGCACCACGAAGATGCCGCCCGCGTCGAAGAGCAACGCGTCGAATCGTTCGGTCACGGAATCAGTTCTTCGGGGTGCGAGCGCGACCGGCACGCTCACCACGCGAGATGAACTTGAGTGCCATCTTGCGGCTGGCCTCGTCGATCATCTCGTTGCCGAACATCACGGCGCCCTTGCCCTCCACCTCGGTCGCAGCCTTGTAGGCGTCGATGATCTCCCACGCCTTGTCGAACTGCTCCTGGGTCGGCGAGAACACCTCGTTCAACACCGTCACCTGATCGGGGTGCAACGCCCACTTCCCGTCGAAGCCGAGAGTTCGCGCTCGCATCGAGTAGTTGCGCAAACCTTCGGAGTCGCGAACGTGCAGGAACGGCCCGTCGATGACCTGCAACGAGTTCGCCCTACCTGCCATCAGGATCTTGTTGAACACGTAGTGGAAGTGGTCGCCGGGATACTCGTCGATCGGCACGCCACCGGTGAGCACCGGCATTTCCATGCTCGCCGCAAAGTCGGCCGGGCCGAAGATGATGGTCTCGATTCGCGGACTGGCGGCACAGATCTCCTCCACGTTGATCAATCCGCGGGCCGTCTCGATCTGCGCCTCGATGCCGATGTGTCCGATCGGCAGACCGCTGGCGATCTCCACTTGGCGCAACAACATGTCGGTGGCGACGATCTGCGCGGCCGATTCCACCTTCGGCAACATGATCTCGTCCAACCGTTGGCCGGCGTTGCCGACTACCTCGATGATGTCGAACGCGGTCCACTTGGTGCTCCAGTCGTTGACGCGTACGCACAGCACCTTGTCGCCCCACTCCTGATCGCGAATTGCAGCAGCCACCTTCGCGCGGGACGCCTCCTTCTCCTTGGGAGCGACGGCGTCCTCCAAGTCGAGGAACACCATGTCGGCAGGGATACCGGGGCCCTTGGTGAGCATCTTCTCGGACGAACCCGGAATCGACAGACAAGAACGACGAGGAAGATTGCGCGAGCGTGCGGACATGGGGTCAGGCTACAAGCCGCCCCCGACGAGCAGCTCGGGACACGGCGCACACTCCGGCGCGAACGCGTAGTCGTCACCCGCGCCAACGCCCTGCGGATCCACCACCAAGTCGAAGTCTGCGACTCCGATCACCCGCACGTCGGTCGTCCACGGATTGTCCGCCGCAGTGGCCCGCCGCTTCATTTCACGCCACATCTCACGGGGCAACCGCGTCCCCCGTCGCGCAACGAGGATCGTGGTGCGCTCGGTCTGGTGAGCCCACTCGAGATCCTCCACGTCGAAGGCGCCGACCAATACTTCGACTTCGGCGTCATGCCCCATCGCCAGTGCTTCCACCACGAGGGCGTCGTCGTGTTCCGCTTCCATCAAGTGCCAAGCGGTCGGGTCGGACTCGAACTCTTCGGCCAACTCTCGCAATCGCGACGCTGGATCGAGAGCCGACAGTGCACCGGCACAGAGCCACCACAAGGGCGCGCACGTGGGATGTTTGTCCACGATGCGCCGTGTGGCCAGCACGAAACCTGGTTGGTCGAGCCGCATCGCGCGCAGTGCCGAGGCCGTCTCCGAGACGAGCATCGACGGGTCGGCACCACTCGCCCGCGCCACGTAGCGCAGGTATTCGATCGGGTGCATGATGAAAACGCTAGTAGGGACTTGCTACGGTCTCTTGCCGTGGCAGCAGCACTGGATACCTCCCTCACCACGCTCGACGGCGAGACACGCCCGCTGAAAGAGTGGACCACCACCTTCCATCTCGCCTCGATCGTCATCGATCCGTACACCAACGAGAGTGCGTGGATCCTGCAGACGGCGGCTCGTATCCTGCGCCACTTCGGGGGCGCTGCCACGCGCGTCAACTTCATCGTGACGGCTGGCCCGGCCGAGGCCAAGCAGTTCCTCGGACCGCTGGCCAAGGAGTTCCTCACGTACGTGGATCCTGATCGAGTGATGGTGAAGCAACTGGGGTTGAAGGCACTTCCCGCGTTCGTCTTCATCCAGGGCGACGGCAGCGTGCCCGCTTCTGCAGAAGGGTGGAACCCACTCGAGTGGCGAGCGGTCGCGACGCAGATTGCCGAAACCGTGCAATGGTCTGCTCCCCACATTCCGTCCGCTGGGGACCCCGGTTCGTATGCGGGTAGTTCCGCTCTCGGCTGACGCCGGCACGAAACGTCACGGCAACCCGAAGACCCGTAGTCTGAAGCAATGGCCGACTCCCGGCAAGAAGCGTTTTCCTACAGCGAACTGCTCCCGATCGGTCCCGACGACACCGACTATCGGCTGATCTCGACGGAGGGTGTCGGCACCTTCGAGACGAGCGAGGGCACGTTCCTGCGCGTCTCACCCGAGGCCATCACGCTGCTCACCGAAGTGGCGATGCGTGACATCGCACATTTGTTGCGCGCGGGACACCTCCAGCAACTGGCCGACATCTTGCAGGACCCGGAGGCCAGCGCGAACGACCGCTTCGTCGCCCTCGACCTGTTGAAGAACGCGAGCATCGCCGCCGGCGGTGTGCTCCCGATGTGTCAAGACACGGGAACCGCGATCATCAAGGCGAAGAAGGGTCAGTTCGTGTTCACCGGCGGAGGCGACGAAGAGGCCATCTCTCGCGGCGTCTACAACACCTACCAGACGAGCAACCTTCGCTACAGCCAGCTGGCGCCGCTCACCATGTACGACGAGGTGAACACCGACACCAATCTCCCCGCCGAGATCAAGATCCAGGCCGTCGACGGCGACGAATACAAGTTCCTGTTCATCGCCAAGGGCGGTGGGTCGGCCAACAAGAGTTACCTGTTCCAAGAGACGAAGGCGCTGCTCAACGAAAAGACCCTGTTGCCGTGGCTGTTCGAGAAGATGAAGACGCTCGGCACGGCCGCGTGTCCTCCGTACCACCTGGCCGTGGTGATCGGCGGTACGTCAGCCGAACACGCCGTCGAGACCGCCAAGTTGGCGAGCACCCGCTATCTCGATTCGCTGCCCACGAGCGGCTCGAAGTTGGGTCATGCGTTCCGCGACGTCGACTTGGAACGAAAGGTGCTCGAACTGTCGCAACGGACGGGTATCGGGGCTCAGTTCGGTGGCAAGTACTTATGCCATGACGTTCGAGTGATTCGCCTACCCCGTCACGGTGCAAGTTGTCCCGTGGCCATGGCCGTTTCGTGCAGCGCCGACCGCCAGGCTCTCGGCAAGATCACGAAGAGCGGCATCTACCTCGAGAAACTGGAGACGGATCCTGCTCGCTTCCTTCCCGAGGTGACCGAGGACGACCTGAGTGACGAGGTCGTGTCGATCGACCTCTCGCGTCCGATGGACGAGATTCGTGCCACGCTCGCGAAGTATCCGGTGAAGACGCGAGTGATGTTGAGTGGCGACATGGTGGTCGCGCGAGACATCGCCCACGCCAAGATTCGCGAACGGCTCGATCGTGGCGAGGGACTACCGCAGTACATGAAGGACTATTGCGTCTATTACGCCGGGCCAGCGAAGACCCCCGAGGGTTACGCCAGCGGATCCTTCGGCCCGACCACGGCCGGGCGCATGGATGCCTACGTGGCGGATTTCCAGGCCGCGGGTGGAAGTTTCGTGATGCTGGCCAAAGGCAACCGATCACGTCAGGTCACCGAAGCATGCAAGACCTACGGCGGCTTCTACCTCGGATCGATCGGCGGACCAGCCGCGCGACTCGCACTCGACTGCATCAAGAAGGTCGAGGTGCTCGAGTATCCCGAACTCGGCATGGAGGCCGTGTGGAAGATCCGCGTGGAGAACTTCCCCGCGTTCATCGTCGTCGACGACAAGGGAAACGACTTCTTCGACATGGTCAACACCCAACCGGGTGTGTCGATCAACGTGCGCTGAGGCACGCCTTCACGGCCGCTCGGGTGGCCGCCACTTCGTCGGGGTTGGCTCCGAACTCCGCCGCAGCGACGTCCGTGACGCCGATATCGGCGAGCCCGGCGATCCTGTCCGTCACTTCGGCCGAAGATCCGACGATGGCGATGTCGGCAGGGCCGTCGACACCCTCGTGGTCGAGCATCGCGCGGTAACTCGGCAACTGTCCGTACACGGCGAAGATCTGCGCGGCTCGGGTTCGGGCGCCTGCCACGTCGTCGGTCACACACACCGGCAACGCCGCGATCACACGCGGCTTCGGCCGACCGAGTGCGTCCGCCGCCGCATTGATCGTCGGGACGATGTGGGACTGCAACGTTTGCGGACCGGTGCACCAGGTGAGCGTCCCGTCGGTTCTCGCCGCTGCGAGTTTGAGCATCTGCGCGCCGAGCGCGGCGACCACAACACCACACTTCTCCGCCCCGCCCACCTGGATGGTCGCATGAGTAGTGAGCGTCTCTCCCGCGAACGACACCTGACCTGATTCGATCAAGGGCATCAGGATCGAGAGGTACTCCCGCATGTGGCGAACCGGTTTGTCGAAGGACATGCCGAGCATCCCCTCGATCACCACTTGGTGACTGAGACCGATCCCGAGGCAGAGCCGGCCACCGGATGCCGCATTGGCGGTGAGGGCCTGTTGGGCAAGCATCATCGGATGTCGCGGATAGGTCGGCACCACGCTCGTGCCCAACTCGATTCGCGGAACTTCCCGACCCACCACCGCGAGCGCCGTCAACGCGTCTGCACCGAAGATTTGTGCCATCCAGTACGAGTGGAAGCCGTCCCGCTCCACCTGACGGGCCTCGGCGACGAAGCCGTCGATGGTGATGTCCGACGTGGACGAAAAGATTCCGATGTTCATGGGCATTTCGACACCGTACTGCTCGGCGAGGTTCAGGGCTGCGTCGTCGTGGTAGTGGTCGTCGTCGTAGTAGTCGTGACAGCCCTGACCGTGGTCGACGTCGTCGTGCTCGCAGTGGTGGATGACGTCGTCGAACCGGGATTGGTCGTCGTCGTGGTTCCCAACCGCGTCGTGGTGCTCGAAGGAATCGTCGTGGTCGACGTCGTAGTTGATGTGGTCGTCGACGATGTCGTAGTGGACGTGGTCGAGGTGGACGTCGTCGTCGAAGTCGAGGACGACGTCGAAGCAACGAGGTCGGTGCTCATGCTGACCGACGTGGTGACCGTTTCGACCGGCACCATCTCGTTCTTGGCCACTTCCGAATCGTCACGGAACTGTGAGTCGAGGCACTTGCCCTCCGCCCGTCCCGGTGCAAAATTCAGCGCCCGGGCAACTGCAGCAGCAAGCACCGCGCGACCATCTTGGGTGAGATGCACCCGGTCGCCGCCGATGACACCGGGGGAAGCCGCGATCGCGCCCCAGTCGAGCACCGTGATGTTGTCGTAGTCCTGACCCATTTTCTTGACCACTTCGTTCACCTCGGCCTGCGTGTCCCTGAACATCGCGGTCGTCAGCAGCACCATCTTCGTGGGCCACACCGTCTCGATGATCTCGCGCAGCCTGGTCTCGTAGTTCTCCTCGTTGCCGTCGTAGTTCGTGCCGAGGAACACCACCACGGCGTCCCAACCCTCGTCGAACCGTGACCGGAGGACCTTCTGACCGAAGTCGACGAACCGCCCAGCCTCGGCCTCAATCGCCATCTGCCAACCGAGTTGTGTCAACGCCTTACACATCTCGTTGCCATATCGGCTGGAGGTGCTGGCGAAGATCGAGTCACCGATCATCAGGAGTCGCGGACCCTCCACCATCGAACCGAGTGGCTTGCCATCCAACTCGGGGAACTCGATCTCGACGCCCTCCGGAACGGTGATCAAGGTGCCCACGTCACCACCGGGAATTCGTCCGACACCGTCGACGTACCCGTCGTCACCCCCGAAAGCGTCGATCAACCCACACGACGTGACGAGCAGCAAGAGAGGCGCGACGAGCGCAAGACGACGCATCGGACTACTTGTTGTTCTGTCGCAATTCGTCGCGGATCGACGCGAGCAACTCATTGGTTGTTTCTAGCGGCTGACTCTTGCGGAATCGCGAGTACGCCTTGACCACGAAGAACAACACCAGACCGACCAACAAGAAGTTCAAGGCAGCAGTGAGGAATGCGCCGATCGGGATGAAACTCCCGTTCAGCGTGACACCCACCTCATTGAAGTTGGGTTGGGATCCCCCGAAGATCGCACCCAGGATTCCCCCGAGGATGCCGGAATTCTCCTTCCCGTCGCCTGCAAAGGCGTCGATCATCGTCTTGAAGGCAGCACCCATCACGAAGGCCACCGAAACGTCGACCACGCTGCCGCGGTTGATGAAGGTCTTGAAT
>JBJTFU010000067.1:0-4323 GCA_046093585.1 Ilumatobacteraceae bacterium
TGTGGTGGTCACGTCAGCAGCCAATGGCAGTGACAACGTGTGGAACGCATCGATCAATGACTTCGCCCTCGCCTGCTTGTTGTAGGTGAGACGTGCGACGAACACCACGAGCGTGCCGGCCAGCAACGCGAGGCTGAGCAACGAAAAGAACAGTTCGAAGACCTCGTTGTTCATCGCCTTGCAGTGTACGAACGCTGGTGCAGAGACGGTCGGCACCTTCTGGGAGCGGGCAGAATGGAGCCATGACGCTGAAGGATCGATTGAAAACGGATCTCACCGAGGCAATGAAGGCCCACGACGAGGCCACGCGCGACACCTTGCGCATGGTGCTCGCGGCCATCTCCAATGCCGAGGTGGCGGGGGACGAGGCCGTGGTGCTCACCGACGAGCAGGCACTCGGCGTGGTGCGCAGCGAGGCGAAGAAGCGCCAGGAAGCCGCGCAGATCTATCGCGATGCGGGCCGCACCGAACTTGCCGACAAGGAGAGCGCCGAATTGGCGATCATCGAGCGCTACCTGCCGGCCGCGATGTCCGATGAGGATCTCGGCAAGATCATCGCCGAAGAAGTAGCCAAGGCAGCGAGTTCCGGTGCCACCGGCGGCAAAGCGATGGGTGCCGTGGTGAAGGCCGTGCGCGAGCGGGTGGGTGGTCAGGCCGACGGCGGCAAGATCGCCGCACTCGTCAAATCTGCTCTGGGCTGAGCCTCACCAATTCTGTGGCGCACAGCGCGCCATCTGAACTACTTGGTTTCATTCGGATGACTGGCAGATGCCTTGGTGATCCACACCACGCGTGTCTTGTCGTCGATGGCGTACCAAACTCTGCCGCCATTTGAAATCTTGTATTGCCACTGTTCGAGTAACTCACCGTTGATCATTTCAACTCGAAGATTGCCTCTCAACAAGTCTTGTCGAGCGCGATTATCGACATGACGTGGATTCTCCGTCAACTGGTCGTACAGCGTGGCAATTACACCGGGTTGTTGCTTGCAGAGGTTCTCCCAACCTTCTGCAACTTCACGCGAAGCGCAGCGCAGCGTCCATTCGTGATTCTTGGCAGGACGGATTGCCTGCGAGCCTCGCTTTCCCGTCATGCATTGGGTCGTCGAGCCAGCGCACCGTAGGGCTCGTCGATGGGGCCAATCGGTGTGCAACCGTCTGCCCATGCACGCGCAGTGCGGCGCCAACTAGCAAGCTCCTCGAGTAATGGCCTGTAGACGCCCAACGACACACACATTTCGGCAATCGGGGCCACTTCTTTGACGAGAAGTATCTGGTCGTGCGCTGGAAGGGAACGAGTCCATGGCCACGCCGTGGTGAGAGCCTTCGACACGAGTTCGGGAGAGTCGCAACTCGCAAGTCCAGTGAGCAGGTGGAAGAGGTCACGAGTGATGAGCACCGTTTCATCAGAATCCTTGGGGGCAAGTCGCAGGGTCTGCGCACCGCGCTTCACCATTACTTCGCCGTGTTCATCCAACGCGGCGCCCACCTCTGCAGAACGGCGTGCGAGCTCTGACCATTGGAAACTGGGAATCTCAACCATGGGCGGAACAGTACTGGAAATCGCCAGAAATTCACTCCTTTTTCAGTAAAAATTCAGATCATCGGAAAACGTTGAATAGCACCTCACCACCAAAGGGGTTGTCAGGAGTGGGAGCGACACAAACCGATGTGTGACTCAACTGCGGAGTTCGGACAATGCCGACTCGGGGATGTGCGTCGCGCTCGCACTCACCAACCCGATCACTTGAGTGCCCTCGATAGGAGTCGAACCTACGACCTGCGGTTCCGGAAACCGACGCTCTATCCACTGAGCTACGAGGGCGCTGGTGCTGAGGTTAGCGGCAGCAAGCCTTGCCTTTGCCACGCGCCTCAATCGGTCGATCGTCAGCAACAATGGAACGGTCATGGCCGATCCCGTACTCACCGTCACCGAACTGTTGCGCCCGGCCTTCGCCGCGGTGGCAGGTGGCGAGTGCGATCCCACGGTCCGCCCCAGCGATCGCGCCGATGCACAGGTGAATGGTTCTCTCGCGCTCGCCAAGCGCATGGGCAAACCGCCGCGCGAAGTTGCCGAAGCCGTGATGGCGCAGGCCAACCTCGGCGCGGTGTGCTCGGCGACTGAGGTTGCCGGCCCCGGTTTCGTCAACCTCACCTTTGCCAACGAGTTCCTGGCCGCTCAGCTGCGCGCAGCCATGGCCGATCCGCGCCTCGGTGTGCGCATGCAAGCCGCGAAGCGTTACGTGGTGGATTACTCGGCGCCGAACGTGGCCAAGGAAATGCACGTCGGTCACCTGCGCAGCACGGTGATCGGCGACGCCATCGTGCGCATGCTCGAGTTCTTCGGTCATCACGTGGTGCGCGAGAACCACGTGGGTGACTGGGGCACGCCGTTCGGCATGTTGATCGAGCACCTCATCGATCTCGGTGAAGCCGAAGCGTCACGCGAACTCTCCGTGGGTGACCTCGACATGTTCTACAAGCAGGCCCGCCAGAAGTTCGACGCCGACGACGCGTTCAAGGATCGCGCCCGCAAGCGCGTGGTGGCGTTGCAGGGTGGCGACACCGAAACACTGCGCATGTGGAAGTTGCTCGTGGCCGAAAGCACGCGGTACTTCGATCGCGTGTACGAATTGCTCGGCGTGTTGCTGCGCGATTCCGACATCATGGGCGAGTCCGCGTACAACGCGCTCCTTCCCGAAGTGGTGGAGCGCTTGTCGAAGTCGGGCATGTTGGTCTCGAGCGAAGGCGCCGAAGTGGTGTTCGTCGATGGCTTCGTCAATCGCGACAACGAGCCGCTGCCACTCATCATCCGCAAAGGCGACGGTGGCTACAACTACGCCACCAGCGATCTCGCCACCGTGATCGATCGCGTCGAGCGCCTGAAGGTGGATTCGATGCTCTATGTAGTGGGCGCCCCGCAAGCCCAACACCTGGAGATGGTGGCCGCCGTGGCGCGCAAGGCCGGCTGGTTGCCCGAGCAGGTCGAGTTCAACCATGTGGTGTTTGGCAGCGTGCTCGGTGAGGATCGCAAGATCTTGAAGAGTCGCAGCGGCGAAACGGTGAAACTCGACGCGCTACTCGTCGAGGCCGTCGAGCGCGCCGAAGCGGCAATCAAGGAGAAGAACCCCGAGCTCGATGCTGCCGTGCGTTCGGCGGTGGCGCGCCAAGTGGGCATCGGCGCCATCAAGTACGCCGATCTCTCGATTGATCGCGTGAAGGATTACGTCTTCGATTGGGAGCGCATGCTCGCCTTCGACGGCAACACCGCGCCTTATCTCCAGTACGCACACGCCCGTATTTGCAGCATCTTCCGCAAGGCCGAGGTCAGTCGCGAATCGGTGCGCGGTGGAACCGTGGCCATCGATCACGCCGCCGAGCGCGCCCTGGTGCTGCGCCTCTTGCAGTTCGATACCGCGGTGGTGGACGCAGTGGAGAGGTACAGCCCGCACCGCCTGTGCACGTATCTCTATGAGTTGGCGGGGGAGTTCAGCGCCTTCTACGAGCAGTGCCCCGTGCTGCGCGCGCCCGATGAAGCCACGAAGGCTTCGCGCCTGATGCTTTGTGACTCCGCGGCCCGCGTGATGGAACAGGGCCTCGCACTGCTGGGCATCGAAGCACCGGAGCAGATGTGACCGCCATCCCGCGTCACCTCTTGCCGCTCACGGCCAAAATCGACAACGGCCAACTCCTCATCGGTGGCTGTCGCGTCAGCGACATCGCGCGCGAGCACGGCACGCCCGTGTTCATTTACGACGAAGAGCACCTGCGCGCTCGTTGTCACGAAGCGATCAAGGCCTTTGGTCAAGACCGCGTGATTTACGCGGCCAAGGCGTTCCTCTGCACCGCGATGGCCAAGCTCGCACACGACGAAGGGTTGTTGCTCGACGTGGCCACGGGTGGCGAGATGCACGTCGCACTGCACGCGGGTGTTCCCGCCAACCGCTGTGTGCTGCATGGCAACAACAAGAGCCTCGACGAACTGCGCACCGCCATGAAAGCGGGCGTGCGCCACATCGTCGTCGACAGCTTCGACGAACTCGAGCGCATCGAGCGTCTGCACGCAGAGGGCCTGCCCGCACCGCGTGTGCAGTTGCGCATCACGCCGGGTGTCACCGTGCACACGCACGAATACATCTCCACTGGTCAGGACGATTCGAAGTTCGGCTTCAACCTCGGCAATGGCAGCGCACACAAAGCAATCGCCCAAGCGAAGCAATCGAAGGCCATGCAGTTCGTCGGCGTGCATTGCCACATCGGCTCCAACGTGTTCGCGGTGGAAAACTTCACGCACGCGGCACGGATCATGGTCAACCTCGCCAAC
>JBJTFU010000068.1:0-2983 GCA_046093585.1 Ilumatobacteraceae bacterium
CTCGACCGACCTCGGCCCGATCCTCGCCCGCCTGGAACGACTTGAGTCGTCGGGTCCTCGCGAGCCAAGTGCGCCCGTCGTTCGCCCCGCACCGGTGAACCCGACGACGGGCAAGGTGCAGGTTGGTGGCAAGGCCCGCACGGCAAGTGCGCCGAAAGACCCGAGTGCACCGGTTGCACGTCCGACCGTCACGCAACCAGCAGCTGCGCCAGTCACCGCCAATCAGCCGGTCACCGATGCCCAGGTGTTGCACCTGTGGCCGACCGTGCTTGCGAGCCTGAAGCCGCCGATCGCCCGCGCGCTCTTCAGCGCCGTAACCGCACACGACTTCGACGGCACCACGCTCCACTTGCGAGCACCGAACCCTGCACACCTTGCAAAGGTGCAGGAGCATCTGCAGGCGACCGAACAACAACTGTCTGCGGCGGCCGGCCGTGCACTTTCGATTGCGATGACGGCAACGGAGACCGCCGAGCGCACACCGTCTCGCGGCACCCAGCGTCCGCGCAAGGTGGAGTCGGACCTCGACGACATGGTGGACGTCTCCGAGGTCGTCGATGCCCCGAAGGATGCGATGCCATCGATGGTCGACAAGTTGGCCGAGGCGTTTCCCGGTTCGCAGATCATCGACAAGAAGCGCAAGTAGTAACGATGGCTGGCGCATACACCCCGCCGATGCAGGCACTCATCGATGCTCTCGGACGATTGCCCGGGATCGGACCGAAGTCAGCCCAGCGCATCGCATTTCATTTGCTGAAGACCGACGAGGTCGAGGTGCATCGTCTCGCCAAGTCGATCACCGAGGCCAAGGCGCTCGTGCGATTTTGCGAACGGTGCTTCAACTTTTCCGAGAGCCACCTGTGTGCGATCTGCACGGACGAACGGCGCGACAACTCGGTGATCTGCGTGGTCGAAGAGTCACGTGACATCATCGCGGTCGAAAAGACCGGTGAGTTCCGTGGGCGCTACCACGTGCTGCTTGGCGCGATCAATCCACTCGAGGGTGTCGGTCCGGAGCAGTTGAAGGTGCGTGAGTTGTTGGCACGTCTCGACGACGAAGGAATCACCGAGATCATCTTGTGCACGAACCCCAACACTGAGGGCGACGTCACAGCCCTCTATCTGGCGCGACTCCTCAAGCCGCTCGGTCTCACCGTCACCCGGATCGCTTCGGGTCTACCGGTCGGAGGCGATCTCGAATATGCCGACGAACTGACGCTTGGTCGGGCCCTCGCGGGTCGTCGCGAAATCTCTGCCTAGTTCGTCTCTGGGAACGCATGACGCTGGGAGTGGTAGATCCCTGCACGCCCACTCACGACGTATGCGACGATGCAGGTGATCGTCAGTGCCACGATCGGTGACGACCCGAACAACTCGACGCCAATAACGACGCACGCCAGTGGCGTGTTCGCCGCCGCACCGAAGGTGGCCATCATCCCAACCGCGGCGAACAGGGCCGGTGACGCATCGAAGATCGAGGCGACTTGTGATCCAGCAAGCGCACCCATAATGAACAGCGGCACCATTTCGCCGCCGATAAAGCCCGTTCCGAGACTGACACTTGTGAAGAGGAGCTTCCAGAGGAACGCCCCGGCGACGAGTCCAGCACCACCGACGAAGGCTGCCTTGGCGAGTGGTTGCGACAGACCCAGGTAGTCGCGTGTGCCTGCGAGCGCAGTCAACCCGAGGACGATCAGACCTCCGAAGAACGGACGAAGTGGTGGGTAGGAGACCAGTCGTTCAGCCGTGCGGTGCACGAGATGGGTGAGGAAAATGAAGACACGACCAATGGCGGCCGCTACGAGGGCCAAGATCAGGAGCTGTCCGAGTAGCGCCCAGGACCGCGATGGTGCGACGACGGCGGGCTCGATGATGTGATCGAAACCAAACCATTCGACGAGAAAAAAGCTGGTGAAGCCTGCGACGAGCGCCGGCAGGATTGCTTCGTAACGAATCCGACCATTCTCCTGGACTTCGAGGGCAAAGATGACTCCCCCGACAGGAACCCCGAAGAGCCCGCCAAATGCCGCGGCGATCGAGGTGATGAGAAGCACTCGTCGGATTTCTTTAGACGGCTTGAACATCCTCGATAATGCGTCTGTGACACTTGCCGTGATCTGGATTCCCGCACCCTCTCGCCCAGTCGATGCACCAAACAGGTGAGAGATGGCTGTGGCGACGAAGACGAAGGGCGCCATTCGACGGGGCACGCCACCACCGGGCTCATGGATTTCTTCGAGCACGAGGTTGCTTCCACCGCGCACGGAGCTTCCGACATAGTGGAAGGCAAGTCCGATGACGAGCCCAGCGATCGGTAAGAAAAAGATGATCCACTCGTTGTCGACCCGAGTGTCGTTGCTCCAGCCGAGGACCTTCAAGAATGCATAGGCAACGAAACCACCAACGCAGCCGACGCCGACTCCGACGCCAAGTGCGCTGGCGAGATCTTTAGACCGTGCGAACGACGAGCGCATCACCCTGACCACCGCCACCACACAATGCGGCCGCGCCCACGCCACCACCGCGGCGACGCAGTTCGTGGAGAAGAGTGAGTGCGAGACGGTTGCCGCTCATGCCGATCGGGTGACCGAGTGCGATCGCACCACCGTTCACGTTCACGATCTCGTCGGTGATCCCGAGTTCGGCCATCGAGGCGATGCCGACTGCGGCAAAGGCTTCATTGATTTCGAACAAGTCGACGTCGTTCACGGACAACTTCGCCTTGGTGAGCGCCTGGTTGATCGCGCGTGAAGGTTGGTGGAGGAGCGACGCGGAGTCGGGGCCTGCGACCATGCCATAGGAGACGAACTGACCAAGAGGAGCGACACCACTTTCCTTGAGCGCCTTCTCCGACATCAACACGACCGCAGATCCAGCATCCGAGATCTGGCTCGCATTTCCGGCGGTGATCGTGCCGGTCTTGTCGAACGCCGGCTTCAAGCTGCCGAGCGACTCCATCGTCGTCGATGCGCGCACGCCCTCG
>JBJTFU010000069.1:0-2506 GCA_046093585.1 Ilumatobacteraceae bacterium
GCTTCGCCGAGGTCGAGGTGGGTCTTCGCGTTCCTCGGGTTGCGCCGTTCTTCGACGTCGTCGTGACCCGTACGGCGCGTGAACCGCTCGAACGGTTCATCGCACCGGATCAGCGATGAAACATGAGAAGGGAAGTGCGACGGTCGAGACCGTGGTCCTCGTGCCGGTGCTCGTCGCGTTGGTGCTGTTCGCTGTCTTCGCAGGGAGGTCGACACAGGCAATGAGTCAGATTCGTCACGCAGCAGATCAGGGCGCCCGGGCCGCATCCCTCGTCCGCCCCAGCCGAATGCAACACGTCGGTCAACAAGCCGTCATGGACAGTCTTCGCAACAACGGAAGTCCTTGTGCAGGAGTGCTGGTGAACGTCGCCGTAGACACCGAATCGACGGTCCATGCCGTCATGGTCGAGGTGGAGTGCGAGATTTCACTCGTCGGTCTCGAACTCCTCGAGCTCGGCAAGAGAACCATCGAAGCCGAGTCGGTGGAAGTCGTCGACGTGTGGCGCGTGGACCAATGAGCAATCACGACGAGGGTTCCGTCACGGCGTTCGTGACTTCGATGCTCGTCGTGTTCATCGCGAGCGCTGGACTTGCGGTGGATGGCGGTCGGCTCGTCGCAAGTCGGATCGAGCTGCTCGATCATGCGGAGAACGCAGCGCGTGCCGCGGTTCAGAACGTCACCAACCTGCGCAGTGGAGACCCTCGGGTGGATGTCGATCGCGCGCGAACGGTGGCCGAGGGGTACTTGCGCTCGCACGGCGTGAGTGGCGTGGTCCTGGCCACACCGGAGGTGGTGACCGTCAGCGTCACTCGTCAAGTGCCAATGACCGTCTTGTCGGTGATTGGTGTGGCGAGCCGATCGATCAGTGTCGAGCGCAGTGCAACTCCGGTGCCCGGACCATGAAGCACGTTCGGGTGGCGCTCATTGGGGGGTGCCTCATCGCGGGGATTCCGCTGAGTCTGCTCACTAAGGGCATGACTCCGGTACGAACAGCGTCGAGTGTCGTGGCGAGTGGATTGGTACCGCTTCATGAGCGCGCGATCGGCTTGATCGTGATGGCGATCTGGCTCGTGTGGTTGTGGTCGTTGGTAGCCGTCGTCGTCGAATTGTGGGTGACTCGCCGTTCCGAAGCGGTGATTGCTTCACGGAACCGACTCATCGCACTCTTTGTGGCCTCACTGTGGACGTTGCTTGCTTCGTCACGCAGCACTCCAGTGTCGTCGCCAAGCACTGCCGTCGTCGTTGACGTCGATCCGTCTCCAGTCGGCAGGTCGGACGGGTTGATGCCACTTGCATCGGTGCAGACCGCCTTGATTGCGGACTACATGTTGCGTCGCTTCGCCGAGGCACGCGCCCGTGTGACGCGAAGGATGGTCGATGGTTGCGAGGTTGCTCCTGGGTCTCGAGTCAGCGAGTTCTGTTGGCGCTCCCTGCGTCTGCAAGTGGAAGATTCGAATGCACCTACTCAAGGGATCCCCGTCGGGGTCGACGAAACGGGCAGCGACGTGGTGGTGACAGGCACCGTCGAGGTGATCGCGGAGAGCGGAGAGGTGTCCGCACCAGTCGTCGAACACCTCGCACTTGCAACCGAGGCGGTTGGAGTCGTCATCGATGGAGATCGGTCCACCACGCTGATTCATGATGCCAATGGTTGGCGCTTGAGCACGGGGGAGCGCATTCGTCCGTTTGGGTTGTCAGTGGAGGACAAGCAATCGTTCTCCCGATTGATGGCTGAATGTCGTGGAATGCGTGAGGTCAGCAGCCCAGCCCGGGCGGTGCCGGGTGATTGGCTGATGTGCGTTCGTCTACTCGGCCCGATCGAAGCTCGTTGGGCGGACGATTCTGAGGTGCGGTTTCGCAAGTCGAAGCCACTCGAGCTGTTGACGTGGCTCGTGACACACCCAGATCGTCCCACCCGAGCCGCAGCGAGGACCGCGATGTGGATGGTCGACGTGCAATCGTCCTATTTCAACAATGTCGTGTCTGAACTGCGCGCAGTCTTGGGCGATGCAGGACGTTTCGAGCTGCTGGACAAGACCGCGCAGGACCGGTTGGTCCTCGACGAGCGGGTCGTGTCCGATGCAGACATCTTGCGGCACGCATTGACGCGCTTTCGAACCGATGCAACGGATGAGTCGCGTCTCGACCTGCAAGCCGCCCTTTCCCTGGTGCGCAGTCTTCCGTTCGCCGGCTCCGACTACTTGTGGCCAGATCCTGAGGGGATCACGTCCAGACTCGTGCATCTCGTGATGTCGGCATCGCTCGAATTCGCCGAGGATGCCCGTGGTCGTGGTGACGTGGACGGTGTCTATTTCGCGACGGACAGGGGACTGCGAATGTTTCCGGGCGACGAAGAACTGCTCAACTTACGAGCGTCGGTGTTGCGGCAGGGACGTCCGAGTGTTCGCGGCGGAAGGTCTGGATGATCACGACGGCCATCACGCTGACGAACGGCAGGTTCTGGCGAAACGAGGTGAAGTCGCTTCCCGCAATGATGCCGACGTAG
>JBJTFU010000070.1:0-12217 GCA_046093585.1 Ilumatobacteraceae bacterium
GAGCGGTGTCGTCGGACAAGAACGTGCCGTCCAGCGACTCGCCGGTCTTGCCACGAACCGGGTGCACGCGTATCTCTTCGTCGGACCCGAGGGCTGTGGCAAAGAACTCGCCGCACGCGCTTTCGCCGCTCGACTGGTCACTGGCGCAGATGATGCCGACAATCGCGATGCCCAGTTGATCCTTCGCGGTGGCCACCCTGACGTCATCGAGGTGCTACGCGAGGGCGCAGCAGTGGACAAGGAAGAGGCCGACAACGTCATTCGACTGGCGGCAACCACTCCCACCGAGGGCGCGCTCAAGGTGGTGATCATCAACGAGGTTCACCTCATGCGTGACTCTGCTGCCGTGCGCCTGCTGAAGACGATCGAGGAGCCCTCAGACAAGATCGTCTTCGTCTTGTTGGCCGATCAACTCGTTCCCAGCCTCGCCACCATCAACTCCCGCTGTGTCGTGGTTTCCTTCGCCCGTATCGACGACGACGTGGTCGAACGCACGCTCGCGAGCGAAGGAGTGTCCCCCGACGTTGCCCGAACGGTCGCGGGCATCGCCTCAGGGAATCTTGAGCGGGCACGAGTGCTTGCCGGCGATCCGCTCGTGGTCGAACGCGCCGAAGCCTTCGCCTCGATCCCCTCTCGCCTCGATGGCACGGGTTCGACGGTGGCGACGATCGTGGACGAGTTGTTCGATCACGTGGAACGCGCGACAGAGGCACTGGCCAAACAGCAGGCACGAGAACTTGCCGCGCTCGAGGAGCGCGTAGCGCTCACCGGCGAACGCGGCAGCGGGCGTAAGGCACTACAAGATCAACACAGGCGCCAAACGCGAAAGTTCCGTACGGACGAATTGCGTAGTGGCCTCGGCGTGATGATGGGCACTTACCACCGTCTGCTGATCGACGATCCCAGCGGACCGAACTCGGAGCGCTACGGCGAAGCAGTCTCCCGAATCACGAAGGCAATCTCCTCGTTGTCACTCAATGCCAACGAGGAACTCGCGATCCAAGCCCTCTTACTGCAGTGTCCAACTGCTGTTCAAGCAGCTACCGGGTCCAGATCGCCCCTTCGAACTTGACGCCCTGTTGCGAGGATTCACTCAGATCAACTCCCACCATGTAGGCGCGACTCATGTCCGCATTGTCCAATAGCGCTCCAGAAAAGTCGGTCCCGTTCAGTTTGGCCTCAGAGAGGTTGACGTCGCTGAAGTCAGCACCCCGCAGATCTGCTCGCTCAAAATCGTCGCGAGAAAGGTCTGCACCCACGAAATCGGCAAAAGGACACTTCAGTAGAGATTCCCGCGGTTGACAACGTGGCACATCAACCTCAATTTCGAGGCGCACAGAGGACTTACCAATTTCCTTGATCAGGCTCCCTACGTCATCTGAAGACCACATCGGGACAAGTACCGAGTACCCCGATTCCATGCCAACCATCCTTACTCCCTTCCATGCCGTGCCCTCAAGATTGAGTACTCGTTGGTCGCTGGAAATTACGATTCTGGCTCTTTCGGTTCCCGCCGCGATGTCGGACCAGGTGTCCGCGAACAACCCCACTGAGATCGGGAACGAGGAGTCACCGTTCTTCAGCCTCTCGACTTGTCCATTGATAACTCGAAGTACGAGGAACGTTGTCTCCGTCGACAATTCCACCACTTCACGAGGCCTGGAAACCTCCATAGAAAGCGTCCACTCCACCGGACGAGAGAGACCCACCGATGGTCGTTCCGATAGTGGTGGCCTGTAGAAACTGCCCTCAAGTACCACCACCACTGGAACAAGTGATGCCACCGATAAGCCAATGACTGCTGTACGCCACTTTCTTGACCAGGGTGTTGAATGATCGCCGTACTCTCGCAGAACCAGAAACAACGCCGCCGAGAAAGCGACTGATCCGACGATCCAAATCGTCATTGGCGAGGGGCCAATGGACCACCACCACTTCAGATTCTGGTTGAGATTGAATTCCCAGTCGCCACGGTTGATTGCTCCGTTTGGGCCCAATACAGAATGCAGCGAGAGAGAATGCGCAAACGTTGCTGCACCCCCAATTAGTACAACCTCGCCCCGCGACAAACTCGGATTGGGAGAACCATTTGGCATCAACAGCATCAGTCCAATGAACAGGAGCATGAAGACGACGAAGTAACGACTCGGTGAAAAGACGGGGCCGCGTGCATCCACCACAATCAGTTGAGGAGCCACGATCATGGCCGCGGTAACTGCCAACAGTGCCAGCGACTTGGCCCGCCACATCTTTTTCATGCCTAGACCGATGCACGCAGCCACTGCCAGCCCTGCGGGTACCGAATTGATTCCGGTCACCGGCGCTTCAAATGATCCCACCGAATTGGCGATGGCCTTGAAATAGACCTCCGGTGTGTCAAGGAGATCACGCAAGTTACTCATGCGCTCGAGCGAATCTCTGTAAACACCAGTCGTGAACTGACTGCCCAACAACAAGATCCCCAAAACAGCGGCCGCAGGAACACCTACGAGTCCGACGATTCCAGACCGTGAAGTCAAGACTCGTCGAGAAATAAGTCGCGAGCCAAGACCATCACGCGAGCCAAACCCGACCAGCGACGAGGCAACCACTACCAGCACTGCGACCAACTGACCCTCTGGCCGCGAGCCAACCGTCATAACGAATGCCAAGACGGCGAATAAGAGGCACCACATCCTTCGATTACGAGAGGTGGAGACAATCGCACCGTAGATGAAGGTCCATAGGGTCCCCGCTCCCACGAGATACCAAGACATCGGATGATTGGAGGCGATAAGAAAGAAGCCGTACGCCATGGGAGTGATCAGCCATGTGAGGAGGACCGAAAAACGCCCTTCCTTCCCCACCAAAAGAAACGAAGTAGAAATCATGAACAAAGCCAATAACAGGTTCACAAAACGCATTAAGACAACTGATTGATAAACATCGTCCGACGCAAACAGTCGCATCACCGAATACTGAAGATCGGGGTAGTGAGGCATCGCGGGGGGTCCAGGTAAGGCACCCGAGACCTTCCACCACGGTGATGTTTCAACGAATGAGTTTGGGACCATCCGATCACCATCTGAACTTTCCTCGCACTTGATCCCATTCACACCTTCGGGACACCAAACATTTGAAAAATGGAAGGAGTCGTCAGGGGCAGTTCCAGGTGGACTACTCAATAACCAGGCGCAGCCCACTATGGAAAACAGCAATAGAACGCTCAGCCATCGCCGAGACAGCAAATCAATTTCACTAGAACTCAGGACGCCAACCTCACCAGACAAACCCTAGAATAAGACAAACACGCCCAGGTAGCTCAGGGGTAGAGCAACGCACTCGTAATGCGTAGGTCGCGGGTTCAATTCCCGCCTTGGGCTCCAGTCGGCTTCTCGACAACGATCTGTGTTTTCTTTCACACAATAGGTTGGCATGAACTATGAGATCTTCTTCTTCAAGAGTCGACCCTCAAGTGATGTCCTACTTATTTGAACGAACTCTCCCCCTCACCGAAAAAACTTGTCCAATCACAGTTAGACGGCAGGATCGGGAACGTCGCTAACTTAGATCGGTGCACGTACCAGTCCTCAAATGGAAGAGAACTGTCACAAACATTTGAGGCAACACGCTTGTACCCCTTTGTACTTAAGACTAAGTATCCAAGTTGCTTGTAGCACAGATTCTTAATCGAGCGGTATAGGTCGTGTTCAAACGTAACAGTCAGGAAGCGATAGTCGGTTCTAAGTATTCTCCTGAGCGCCTTGAAGGTGTTTCGCGCTGGTTCAATATCCACTTGGAGATACTCAATTACGTTGGGTGCTCCAACTGAATCAAGTATTTGTTTGTAATCACACTTCGTAGCATCGACATTGAAGACGGGATTGATTCGCTCACTCCCAAATTCCTCGGCGTGAATTGTTGAAATTTCAAAACTGACACCGGACCAATTAAAGAGGCTTTCCAAAATGAAGGTGTTGGACAAGATCTTGGAATTGAATGCACCAATTTCAACGTAATACCCATGTTTCTTGAACCTTGTTGCATTCAACACAAACGACTCTTGGCCAGCTTGAGAATAAGACCGCTTATCCAATTTCAAAACGGGTTCATTAACAGAGGAGCCAGAATTACCACGGAAGCGTCTAAAGATCTTGATCATCAAGGACAACGCACGAGGAAACATGAATCAACTCAAAGCATAACGAAATGGTCAGCAGGTTCTCGGTTCGCCGATGACGAACTCTCCAGCGAATCTTTCGACTAGATGAATTTACTCATAGGTCGCTGGCTCAATTTTCGCCTTGGGCTTTAGATATGTTGATCGGTCCGGGATGTCGAAATGCAGTCCGAGGGTCGTCACCGCAAGGGTTTTGAAGATCATTCCAACTGCTTCAAAACGTGACGCGGATGAATGACCGCTGCTCCTAGCTTTCATTGAGACAGGCACTTCTCTTATTAGGTATCCACGCTTTGCTGCAACGAATACAGCCTCAAACGTATCACCAAGATAATAATTGGGAAGATTTTCTGCCAAGTGTCCCAACAGGGGCTGTCTAATCAGTCGAAAGCCTGAAGTTACATCTGTGAGAGCGTACCCAGCGCGAAGTGATGCAGAGGAAGCCATCAATCGCATAACGACCCGCCGTGCCCTACCAACCTCATAGGTCTGAGACTCACCTAGAAATCGACTTCCAATTACTATGTCCGCATTTGTCTCACTAGCAACGCGAAAAAGGGCCTCGGCTAGCTTCACATCGTGTTGACCATCGGCATCAACTTGAAGGACCGATGTGTAGCCCTTCTCCACAGCCCAACGAAATCCGCATCGGAGAGCGCTGCCTACACCTTGATTGCTCACAATGTCCAACACGGGTACATTGACCAATCTCGCGACCTTGGCCGTCTCGTCGGTGGATCCGTCGTTTACTACGACGAGATTCAAACCCAAACTTCTAACCTGTTCAATCACGCGTCTTATCGTTGGTGCTTCGTTCCAAGCAGGGATCACCACCAACGTGTCAGCGTTCATCGTTGTCTGATTCAAATCGTGCTCTCAGGATCGCCAATTCCTCATGTATGCGTCTGATCTGATGATGGAGGCCCGAGATGCTGATTGAGAGCTGAATGCAAACCGCTAGCAGAATTGACGTAATTGCTACGACCAACACCGCTATCGCGCTCAGCTGCAATATTTTGGCGATCGGTTCTACCAAGGGGATAAACAGCCCAGAAAGCAGAGCTGCTGAAAGCAGGGCGAGCCATCCAGCTGCGTAACTGAGTGAAATTCTCTGTTTTCGCGCGAGACGAACAACCACAAACATAAACACTGCGAAAACCAGTGCAACAAGTCCGAATTGAACAAGAAGCCTGCTCATTAGTACCCCACAAACTCTGTACATAACATGGTACACCGTGTGACGTTTCGTCGTTCGGAGAACGCTCGCTGACGTGGTTCTCTCACCTGAAAAGTCCACTCGACACAAGGAATGACAATGCGCTCTCGATATCGGGAGAAAGGAACCGGTCCGGGCCTGGCCCTTGCACCGTCTTGCGCAATTCCTGCACCACTCGCGCACTGACCGGACTCGGCTTGAGTGGTGCTCGAAGATCGAGTGCACGGGCAGCTGTCATCAGTTCGATCGCCGCCACTCGCTCGCCATTGGACACCGCTTGACGTAGTTTGCGCGCCGCGCTCCAACCCATCGACACATGGTCCTCTTGCATCGCGCTGCTCGGGATGGAATCCACGCTCGCTGGCACCGCGAGGCGTTTGTTCTCCGAAACGAGCGCAGCCTGCGTGTACTGCGCGATCATCATCCCCGAGTCCACGCCGGGGTCGTCGGCCAAGAACGGTGGAAGCCCATACGAGCGGTCCTTGTCCAGCATCCGGTCCGTGCGTCGCTCGGCGATCGACGACAAATCAGCGACCGCGATCGCGAGAAAATCCAGGACGTAGGCAACGGGGGCGCCGTGGAAGTTGCCGTTGGAACTCACGCGACCGTCGGGAAGCACCACGGGGTTGTCGATCGACGAGGCGAGTTCGCGATCGGCCACCAGTCGCGCATGAGCCACCGTGTCACGCACTGCACCCGTCACTTGTGGAGCACAGCGAAGTGAGTAGGCGTCCTGCACCTGCGAGTCGTCTTCTTTGTGCGATGCGACGATGGGCGAATCCATGAGCGTCGCCAACATCCGCGCTGCACTCTCCGCCTGACCGGGGTGCTGGCGCAGTGGTGCATGCACCTCGGGCTTGAACACCGCGTCGGTGCCGCGCAGTGCTTCCACGCTCATCGCCGCCACCACGTCGGTGGCATCGCACAGTCGCTCGATGTCGTCGATCGCAAGGATCAACATGCCGAGCATGCCGTCAGTGCCATTGATTAATGCGAGTCCCTCCTTCTCCCGCAGTTCGACTGGCGAGATTCCCACTTCGGCGAGCACTTCCGCCGAAGCGCGCTTCCTTCCACTCGCGTCGAACACCTCGCCTTCGCCCATCAATACGAGTGCACAATGAGCGAGCGGGGCCAAGTCACCACTGCAGCCGAGCGAGCCAAACTCGTACACCACGGGCGTGATGCCCGCATTCAAGATGGCAGCCATCGTTTCGGCGAGTTCGAGCCGTGCTCCGGTGCGACCACTCGCCAACGTCTTCAGGCGCAGGAACATCAGTGCCCGCACTACCTCTCGTTCGACGGCGTTGCCGGTTCCAGCGGCGTGCGAACGAACGAGCGACTTCTGGAGTTGTGTGCGTAGCTCGTGTGAGACGTGTCGGTTCGCCAACGCGCCGAAACCAGTGGAAACGCCGTACACCGGCTTGGCCGATGCGGCGAGCGACTCGATGTGCCTACGTGAGGATTTCATCGCCTCGATTGCCGACTCGTCCAAGCGAATCGTCGCGTCGTGCCGTGCCACGGCGATGACGTCCTCGCGAGTAACTCCCGAATCGCGTACTACCACTTCTGCCACGGCCACTCCTTCGGCACGAAATCTAGTATGGGTGGGTGGCAGATCGCTCCGCGTTCGTCGGTGAAGCGATGCAACACGCAGAGAGCCTGTACTCCACCGCTCTGCGCATGACTCGCAACGATTCGGATGCCGAAGACCTAGTGCAGGAGACGTACTTGCGCGCATACCGCGGCTTCGATGGTTTTGCAGAGCGAACGAATCTGCGCGCGTGGTTGTTTCGAATCCTCACCAACACGTTCATCAACCGGTATCGCGCCAAGCAGCGGCGTCCACAAGAGACGGATCTAGGCGATGTCGAAGATCTCTACATCTACCGGCGCCTGCCCTCGCTGTCGGTCGGCGCAGAGGACGAGCTGCTCTCGTTGTTCCCCGCAGCGGAAGTGCGTGAGGCGATGGAAGGCCTTCCCGAGAACTTCCTGCTCCCCGTGCTGTTGTCCGACGTGGAGGGCTTCACCTACAAGGAGATCTCGGGGATCCTCGACATCCCGATCGGCACGGTGATGTCACGACTGCATCGGGGAAGAAAAGCGCTCCAAGAAGCGTTGTACCGATACGCCGCCACCAACCGACTGATCGACGAACCCAAGGATTGACATGGCCGACTGCTCCGAGACACTGAAGGAACTGAATCGCTTCCTCGACGACGAGTTGGAGCGGGAGTCTCTCGCCGAACTCACCGCCCATCTGTCCGGGTGTGTGGACTGCCAACAGGCCTTCGAGTTCCACGCCGAACTCAAACAACTCGTGCGCCGAGCCGCCCACGAGGAGTCCGTACCGCCATCCCTACTCAAGCGCATCGAGGATTGCTTCGGCGACGACATCACGGGGGATGGCGACAGCACCAACTAGGCGACTACGATCTCCACCATGCTCAGCGTCGTATGGCACTACTGGCTCGGATTGATCCTCCTCATCGTCGGTGTCCTTGCGCTCATAGCAACGGCCGCGGGTTACGTCGCCAAGGTATCGGCGATGAAGTACCCCAACCGTCGCCAACGAGCAGCCCAGAACAAGTAGCGCCACCCCGCATGGCCGCGCTCCTCGGGCGAGCGCACTCACTTCCGCTCACCGCCGAACTGCTCCAGCGCTGTTCGTTCACCGACCCATCGATTCCTCTCCACTGCGCCGTTTCGGGTGGCGCAGACTCCGTTGCGCTCGCCGTGCTTGCCGTCGTGCATGGCAATCTCGTCACGTTGTGGCACGTCGACCATGGGCTTCGATCCGGCTCATCCGACGAGCCCCACATGGTCGAGCGGTTGGCAGACCAACTCGGTGCGCGGTTCGAGTCGCGACAACTGGTTCTCGACGACGGCCCCAATCTCGAGGCACGTGCTCGCGACGCACGGTACGCAGTGCTGCCACAAGACGTCCTCACGGGACACACCGCGGATGATCAGGCAGAGACGATGCTGATCAACCTGCTGCGCGGAGCAGGCGCGAGCGGCCTCGCCGCCATGCGGCCCGGGTCGACACGACCGCTTCTCTCGATCCGTCGAGCCGAAACACATGCTCTCTGCGCGGCGCTCGGCATTGCACCGATCGTCGATCCGATGAACGATGACCCGCGGTTCCTGCGTGTCCGCGTGCGACAAGAGTTGTTGCCACTACTGAACGACATCGCCTCGCGCGACATCGTCCCCGTCCTCGTTCGACAGGCCGACATGCTGCGTGCCGACGACGACTTGCTGGATGCGCTCGCCACTGAAATCGAACCCACCGACGCGATCGCGCTCGCCAAAGCTCCGACGGCACTCGCCCGGCGCGCCGTGCGTAAATGGCTCAGCACGGAGCACCCACCCGACCTCGCCACCGTCGACCGTGTCCTCGATGTCGCGCGTGGCAACACGCCTGGATGTGACGTCGGCGGCAATCGTCAGGTGCGACGCACTGCGCAACGACTCCGCATCGAGTCCATCACGCCACAAAAACGCGAACACGGTGCTTTGTGAGTGGTGTATCGTCTCGCCCTGATGCCGCAAAAGCTTCGAGGAAAGTGGGCGTTGGGGATCACTCCCCGCAATCTCACTTGGATCATCAAGGACAAACTCGCCATCTGTGAACGGCCGGGTGGTTATGGCGTCAACCACCGCCGAGTGCGCAGGCAGGAGGAAATCATCTGGCTGCGGGAGAACGACTTTGGTTGTGTCGTGTCGATCATCGCCGCGCCACACAACCTGCACAACTACGACGAACTCGGCCTCAACTACCGCCACCGTCCACTCGTCAACTTCGACGACATGGATCCGTGGCTACGCCTCTTCTACGGCGACCTTCAGGCCATGTTGCGCGACGGCATGAAGGTGGTCGTCCACGCCGAAGAGGTGAGCGATCGGCTGATCGGCCTGAGGGGCGGCTTCATCCGCTGGTCAGGTCTGATCGACGATCCATCGCAGGCGATCATGCTCACCGAGCGCATCGGAGCACGCCAGCTCGATCCGGCTTCGCGCGAGTTGATCATGCGCGTGCACGAACTTCGCCCCTGAAGCGGTTCAGCGAATCACGGAGTTGAGCAGCGCCATCGGCGCTGCGCGCAATGCATCGGTCGCCGCGCCTTGCGGCATTCGATTGCACTCCGCTTCCGCCAACTGCACGTAGTTGCGGGCGGTATCGATCGCTGCTTGCACGCCGTTGTTCGACCGCACGATGGACAACGCCTTGTCGCGCTCCACCGACGACAACGGCTTGCCCAACAGTTCACGTAGTTCTTCCGCGGCGACACCCCCGTCGGCGAGGGTGAGTAACACGGGCAACGTGTACACGCCCTCCTCCATGTCGTGCCCCGCCGGCTTGCCCAACTCTTCCTCAGTGGAGAGAATGTCGAGCACGTCGTCGACGATCTGGAACACCATGCCGAACGACGTGCCGTAGTTCGTCAACGCATCCGCCACCTGACGCTCGTGCCCTGCAACCAGCGCACCGATTCGAGCGGAGGTCGAGAAGAGCGAAGCCGTCTTGCCGTCGATGCTCGACAGGTACGTCGGGATCGACCGCTTCATGTCGTAGGTGGTCTTCAATTCTTCGATCTGGCCCTCACACAACCGACCGATCGTGCGCGCGAGCAAACCAGCAACTTCGTTGCCGAGGCTTGCTGCGATCTCCGAGGCCCGTGCCAGGAGGAAGTCCCCAGCGACGATCGCCTGCAAGTTGCCCCACTTCGCGTTCACCGTCTCGACGCCACGACGAGTGGTGCTTTCGTCCATGACGTCGTCGTGGTACAGCGAGCCCAAGTGCACGAGCTCACACGCGATCCCGCCGAGGATCACTTCGTTCGCCACGGAATCGGCACTGCCCACCTGAGCGGCCGCAATCGTCATCACGGGACGCAATCGCTTGCCGCCCGCCACGATCAGGTGTGATGCCACCTCCGTGAGGTACGGGTCGCTCGTGCGAACGGCGTTCAGCAACGCAGCTTCCACCCGGTCACGATCAGCCGCCATCAGCGGAAGTTCCATCAGGGGAGAGGCGATTGCCATGCCCGCAAGGCTAGGCAGGCACTTTGTGAACCGACGAACGAAGCACCCATCAAATGTGGGGATTCGGTCCATCCATTCGCCGCGCACCAGCGCACGACATCGGCCCCTTTTCAGCCCGCAGGTACACTGCCAGACAGGTTTCCCAAACCGCAAAAGGTGGTCTGACAAGTGTTTGAACGGTTTACCGATCGGGCCCGCAGGGTCGTGGTGCTGGCGCAAGAAGAAGCGCGCCTGCTCAACCACTCATACATCGGCACCGAGCACATCCTGCTCGGCCTCATCCACGAGGGTGAGGGCGTTGCCGCCAAGGCCCTCGAATCGTTGAACATCTCGCTCGAGGCCGTCCGCGCCCAAGTCGAGGAGATCATCGGTCAGGGTGGGTCCTCCCCCTCCGGCCACATTCCCTTCACTCCGCGCGCGAAGAAAGTCCTCGAGCTGTCACTGCGCGAGGCACTCCAGTTGGGTCACAACTACATCGGCACCGAGCACATCCTGCTCGGCCTCATCCGCGAAGGTGAGGGCGTTGCCGCACAAGTGCTCGTCAAGCTCGGCGCAGATCTCTCCCGTGTTCGTCAGCAAGTCATCCAATTGCTGAGCGGCTACCAAGGCCCCTCGGGCAAGGGCGAGGGTCAGGCCGTCGGCGCGAAGGAAGAGACGCAAGACAAGGGCGGCAGCCAGATCCTCGATCAGTTCGGTCGCAACCTCACCCAACTCGCCCGCGACAACAAGCTCGACCCGGTGATCGGTCGTCAGCGCGAGATGGAGCGCGTCATGCAGATCCTCTCGCGTCGCACCAAGAACAACCCGGTGCTCATCGGCGAACCCGGTGTAGGCAAGACGGCCATCGTCGAAGGATTGGCGCAGAAGATCGTCCGCAACGACGTGCCGGAGACGCTCACCAACAAGCAGCTCTACACGCTCGATCTCGGCGCACTCGTCGCCGGCAGTCGTTACCGCGGCGATTTCGAAGAGCGCTTGAAGAAGGTGCTGAAGGAAATCAAGACGCGCGGCGACATCATCCTGTTCATCGACGAGATCCACACGCTCGTCGGTGCCGGCGCGGCCGAGGGCGCCATCGATGCGGCCTCCATCCTCAAGCCGATGCTCGCCCGTGGCGAACTGCAGACGATCGGCGCGACCACGCTCGATGAGTACCGCAAGCACTTCGAGAAGGACGCGGCGCTCGAGCGTCGCTTCCAGCCGGTCAAGGTGGAAGAGCCCGAGGTGGCCCACACCATCGAGATCCTGAAGGGCATCCGCGACAAGTACGAGGCTCACCACCGCGTCACGATCACCGATCAGGCACTCGTTGCGGCAGCCAACCTCGCCGACCGCTACATCGCCGACCGTCACCTGCCCGACAAGGCGATCGACCTGATCGACGAGGCCGGAAGTCGCCTGCGCATCAAGCGCATGGCCACACCGCCAGACCTGAAGGAACTCGAGAACAAACTCACCGAAGTGCAAGAGGCCAAGAAGAAGGCCGTCGAAGAACAGCGCTTCGAAGAAGCGGGACGTCTCCGCGACCAGGAGCGTGCGCTCCTCGACGAGCGCACCGCCAAGGAAGCCGAGGTGAAGTCGAAGGGAATCGACCTGTTCGACGAGGTGGACGAGGAGGCGATCGCCGAGGTGTTGAGCATCTGGACCGGCATCCCCGTCGACAAGTTGACGGAGGAAGAGACCGCCAAGTTGCTGAACATGGAGGCGGAGCTCCACAAGCGCATCATCGCCCAAGAGGATGCGATCAAGGCGGTCAGCCAGAGCATCCGTCGCACCCGTGCAGGACTCAAGGATCC
>JBJTFU010000071.1:0-4938 GCA_046093585.1 Ilumatobacteraceae bacterium
CTGCCTTCGTCTTCGTCGTAGAGTGCGCCGACGAAGTACTTCTCCTCAAGGAGCGGGTTCAGCTCCTTGGCCTCCTTCATCGAGATCATCTCCATGTGCATGCCGAGGTAACGGCCGCGCGCTTGCGCCATACGCAGCCAGTCGAGACGCTCGGGGGTGTCGGCCAGCTGCAGGCCGCCGGGAAGGTGGATGCCACAGTTCTGTCCCGACTCCTTCTCGATCTCCTTGTACAGGTTCACCGTGTACTGCTGGAGACGGGCCACGTTCGGGTCGCCGTTGAGGGTATGCATGCCGCCTGCCGCGTGCCAGGTGGAACCTGCGGTGAGCTCCTTGCGCTCGACGAGGACGACGTCCGTCCAGCCCTCCTTCGTGAGGTGGTACAGCACTGACGCGCCGACGACTCCGCCTCCGATGACGACGACCTGCGCGGATGATTTCATGAACGTGCCTTTCTTCCTAGAAGTCGGTCTTCACGCCGCCCTCGGCGACGCGACGCTTGGTGAACTCGGCCAACTCTTCCTTGATCGCCGAGTCGATCGCCGGTTCCTGATATTCCGAGACGTACGTCTTGGCCCGTTCGGTGGCCTTCTGGTCGGCCGTCGGCCTACCCGCCTCGGCCCATGATTCGTAGTTGCGCCAGTCGGACAACAGGGGTTTGTAGAACGCGGTGCGGAAGCGGTCCTGGGTGTGCTGTACGCCGAAGAAGTGGCCGCCGGGACCCACTTCGCCGATGGCCTCGTGGGCGAGGGTCGCTTCGTCGACGACGATCGGGTCGAGGTACTCGGCGATCATCTGCAGCAGGTCCACATCCAAGATGAACTTCGGCAGCGACGCATGCAGGCCGCCCTCCATCCAGCCGGCCCCGTGCATCAGGAAGTTGACGCCGCCCTGGATCGCTCCCCACAGTGAGAACACGCTCTCGTATGCCGCCTGCGCATCGAGTGCGTTCGCCGCACAGACGTTGCTCGAGCGATAGGGAACCCCGTAACGACGAGCCAACTGGCCGCCGGCCATCGCCGTGCGCATGTATTCGGGTGTTCCGAAAGCCGGTGCACCCGACTGCATGTCGACGTTCGAGGTGAAGCCGCCGTAAGCAACCGGCGCGCCGGGATTGACGACCTGGGTGAACACCATTCCGGCGAGCGCCTCCGCATTCTGCAGGGACAACGCGCCGGCGAGAGTGACGGGTGCCATCGCCCCCGCCAACGTGAACGGCGTGATGATCACGAGCTGGTTGTGCTTGGAGAACTCCATGATGCCTTGCAACATCGGAATGTCGAGTCGCAGCGGCGACGACGAGTTGATGATGGTGAACACCGATGGCTCTCTGCTGATTTGTTCCTGGCTTACGCCACGCGCGATCCGCACCATCTCGAGCACGTCACGGTTGCGTTGCGCGCCGAGGCTGTAGCAGTGGATCACTTTGTCGCACATGGTGAGCATGTCGTAGGTGGTCTCGATGTGGCGGATCGACGAGTGCAGGTCGACCGGCTCCACGGGATAGCCGGCGAGGAAATGGATGATGTTGAACATCGACGACAACTTGACGAGATCCTGGAAGTTCTGTCGAGTTCCCGCGTGGCGCGTTCCGTCGAGTTCGACGAAGTTGGGAGGGCTGGCGACACTGCCGAACGCCATCCAGTTGCCTCCGATGCGGAGGTTGTGCTCGGGGTTGCGCGCATGCATCGTGAATTCGCTCGGACAGGTCTTGATCGCTTCCATCACGAAGGCCGGATCGAAACGCACACGCGCGTCGGTGATCTTCACGCCGTCCTTGGGGAGTAGCGCTCGGGCGTCCGGCTCGAGGAAATCGATGCCGTGCTCGGAGAGCACACGGAGCGAGGCCTGGTGGATGGACTCGATCTGGTCATCGGAGAGGACCTTCGTCGGCCCGTAGGTCATCCGCGGTTGCTTGAAAGGCTTCTGCTCCGGAAGGCGCGACCGAGTTGCTCCCGAACGCTCACGACCGCGCCGACGGCCGGTGCCTGCTTCTGCTCCGCTCACATTCCCTCCAAACAAATGGCGCCCCGGGAAGCCTCCCGCGCGCCGAGGGGAGAGGTTAGTTCCCTCTGCGCCTCTTGATCTCCTCGGAGATCGCCGGAACCACCTTGTGCAAGTCGCCGATCACCGCGTAGCCCGCCTTGGTCACGATGTTGGCTTCCTTGTCGGTGTTGATGGCGATGATGTTCTTCGAGGCCATTGCTCCCACCCAGTGCTGGATCGCTCCCGAAATGCCGCAGGCGATGTACACGTCCGGAGCGATGCGGGTTCCGGTCTGTCCAACTTGGTCGGTGTGGTTGCGCCAGCCGTTGTTGGTGACCGCCCGTGAGCATCCGACGACGCCGCCGAGCAGGGAGGCCAGTTCTTCGAGGGGCGCAAATGCCTCCGCCGAACCGACTCCGCGACCGCCGCTCACCACCACTGGTGCGGTGGCGAGGGTGACGCCGGCCACGCGCTCCACGCGATCGCGGACGAACGAGTGCAACGCGGAAGCGGGGAGGTCGACGTTGATCGACTTGGCGCTCGCCGATGTGGGCGACTCGCTCGCCTCGACGGTGTGGTTGGCGAGGGTGACGAGCTTGATCGGAGCGTCGAGTTCTGATGCTTCCATCAACGAACCGCCCCAACGGGTGCGCACCACCTTCAGCGAATTGGAACCGTCGAACGAGTCGTCGAACTCGGTGCAGTTCATCGATGCGGGGAGGTCGAGTCGTGCGGCGATCTGAGCGAGCACCTCGTGTCCGCGATCGGTGCCGCAACCCAGCACCACTTTCGGGTTGATCGACTTGACCAACTGGGTGATCGCTTCGCCCCACGCCTCGGGGCCGAAGTCGACGAGCGCATCGTGGTGAAGTTGGTGCACGACGTTCGCGCCGTACCTGCCGCACGTCTCGGCGAGCGCATCGGCGTTCGCACCGACCGTGACGGCTTCGAGCGACGATCCGATCTGCTTGGCGAGGTTGCGCGCCGCGGTGAGTACACCGAGGGTGTGTGTGGAGATGGTTCCACGATCGTGTTCGACGATGACGAGGACGCTCACTTGAATACCCCCAATTCGACGAGCAGGTCGACGACTGCGGGAGCGGCCTCCGGGCCAGTGCCGAGGATCTGTGTGTTGCTCACGCGCTCCGGTGGACGCTGCAGGGTGATCATCTTCAACCCACCTGTCGGCGCCTCCTGGACCACGCGGGACACTTCGGCCTTCTTCGAAGCGAGACGACCCTTCATCGTGGGATAGCGGGGGAGGTTGATGCCCTCCTTGATCCCTACACAGCTCGGCATCGGCAGTTGGTAGATCTCTTGACCAGCGTCGCTCTCACGCCGCACGACGGCCACCTGGCCTTCGGCGTCCAAACCCTTTGCACCGTTGACCATCGGACGACCGAGCGCGTACGCAGTGCGGACGCCCACCTGGTATCCGCACGAGTCAGCCGACTCGTTGCCGAACAGGATCAAGTCGTACGCACCTTCGGTGGATTCGAGTTGACGAATCGTCTGCGCGATCGCGGCCGCGGTGCGCAGCGGATCCCAGTCGCCACCATCGATGGGCACGAGTCCGGCCCTCACCGCACCCACGCTCACCGCGGTCCGCAACTGTACCTCCGCCTCGGCAGGGCCGAGTGTCAGCACGGTGACTTCGCCGCCGTGCTTCTCGACGAGTTGCACGGCTGCCTCCACCGCGCACTCTTCGTGCGGGCTCACGGTGAAGCCGAGGAACGCGGTATCCACCGCTTGGCCGTCTTCGGTGATGTTGATGCGGGCACCCGGTGCGGGCACGCGTTTCACGCAGACGAGGATCTTCATCGACTCAGCTCTTCATCCTGGCGTCGGTCGGGTCGAACAACGGCTGGCTGCCGACACGGGCGACCTTCACGGGGAAGAGTTCGTTCATGTACATCACACGCAACTCGTTGCCCTCGACGGCGTGCTCCGGTGGGAGGTATGCCAGCAACAGGTACTTGCCGAGCGACGGCGCGGCACCCGCCGTGGTGACGCGCGAGACGCGGCCCTTGGCATCGACGATGCGCTCACCATTCTTGGTGAGGATCGGCTCGTTGCCGCCCGTCGGGTAACGCTTGATGCCCGACTTGCTCGTGTGGTCGAGGATCTCGAGCGTGCACATGGTGGCGGCGAGCTTCTCTTCGCGAGCCTTCATGTACTCCGCCTTGCCAATGAAGTCGGCCGACTTCACCTTCGGGCGGGCCAAGCCTGCTTCGACGGGGTTGTACTCGCTCTCGAGCTCGGCGCCCATCAAGCGGTAGCCCTTCTCGATGCGGCCGGTGACGGCGTACACGCCCATGCCGACGGGAATGATGCCGAACTCTTCGCCGGCCTTGGCGATCGTGTCCCACAGGCGGAGACCGTGCTCCATCTTCGTGTACACCTCCCAACCGTTCTCGCCGACGTAGGAGATGCGGAACATCCAGGCAGGAACGCCATCGATCAGCACCTCGCGCGCCGAGCCGTAGGGGAACGCGGCCTGCGACACGTCGTAGGGCACCAGACGTCCCTCGGCATCGAAGTTCATCGTGGCCTTGGCCATCGTCTTCTCTGCGTTCGGGCCCCACACACCGATCGTGCACAACGACGACGACATGTCGGTGAAGGTGACGGAGCCGTCCTGCGGCATGTGGCGGGTGAACCAGTACTTGTCGCGGCCACCGTCGAAGGCGCCGGTGATGACGCGGAAGTGATCCGTGCCGAGGCGCATGATCGTGAGGTCACCGCGGAACCCGCCGCCTGGGGTGAGCAGCGGCGTGTACACCGAGCGGCTCACTTCGACGTCGACGTTGTTGACGCACATGTACTGGAGGAACGCCATGGCGCCTGGACCGGTGAAGTCGAACTCGTTGAACGCGGTGAGATCGACCATGCCGACCGACGGCTCGGTGACCTTCACCGACATGTCGAGTTCGCTCTGCACGATCGGTGTGTGGG
>JBJTFU010000072.1:0-9256 GCA_046093585.1 Ilumatobacteraceae bacterium
CGTTCGCGACCGAAGGTGGCGAGATCCACGATCTCGTCGTCGTTCACTCCGCGCTGCACCACGGCGTTGATCTTCACCGGATCGAATCCGACTTCGAGCGCCGCATCGATGCCATCCAACACGTGCTGCAGTTCGTCGCGGCGAGTCATCTCCTTGAAGCGTTCGGCCTGCAGGGTGTCGAGGCTGATGTTGATGCGCTGCAGTCCGGCGCGACGCAACTCGGGGGCGATCAGGCGCAGCGTGGCACCGTTGGTGGTGATCGCCAGGTCGATCGGCTTGCCTGCGCGCGGCGAGGACGAGTGGGCGGGCACCACCAGCGTGGCCAGGCTCGCGATCAGCGAGGCGAGGTTGGCACGCATGGTCGGCTCGCCACCGGTCAGGCGGATGCCGTCCACCTCGAAGGTCTCCACGCAGATCCGCGCCAGGCGGTGCAGCTCCTCGTACGAGAGCACCTCTTCGCGGGGGAGCCACTTCAGCCCCTCGGCGGGCATGCAATACGTGCAGCGGAAGTTGCAGCGGTCGGTCACCGAAATGCGCAAGTCGCGCACCGTTCGGCCGTACGGGTCGATCAACTCCACGGGGCAAGCCTATGGTCACCGCTCACGGGCTGGTTAGTCGAGGAGAAACACCTCGACGTCGGCTCCTGCGGGCAGCCCATCGCCGTCGGGTACGCGGGCGACGCCGTTGGCGAGTGCGGTGGCCGCAAGTTGGTGACTCCCCTGCGGGCCCGAGTCGCGCACATGCAGGCGACCGTCGTCGCCGAAATGCCCCACCACGCGCATGAAGTGCTCCTTGCCGTCGCGCTTGCGTTTGAGTGGCACGTCGGTGATCGCGCGCACCTTGGCTCGCTCGGGCTCGGTGTTGCCCATCATCGTGCGCAATGCCGGGCGAGCGAGCAGTTCGTAACTGATCATGCTCGACACGGGATTGCCGGGCAGTCCGAACACGGGAACGCCTCGACCGTCCTTCGCGCGCAACATGCCGAACGCGAACGGCTTGGCCGGCTTGATTGCCATCTGCATCCAGTGCATCTCGGCGATCTTCGACAGCACGGCTTTCACCACGTCATAGTCGCCCATGCTCACGCCGCCGCTCGTGACGAATGCGTCGACATCGTCTGCCGTCTCGACGAACACGCGCTCGAGTTCACTCTCATCGTCCGAGACGATGCCGAGGTTCACCACCTCACAGCCCGTTGCACGAATGATCGCATCCAACATCGTCAGGTTGCTCTCGCGAATTTGCCCGGGAGCGAGCACCGAACCATCGGTCACCAGTTCGTCACCGGTGGACAGCAGCGCCACACGCGCGCGGCGGTACACCTGCACGTGTCGTGCGTTGATACTGGCGAGCACGCCGATGGATGCAGCATTGAGCACCGAGCCCGCGCGAAACACCCTCTCGCCACGCTTCACGTCGCTCCCCGCTTCGCGGATCGCCGCACCTGGTCGCGCCGCCGCAGTCAGTCGCACGCGATCTTCGCCGAGTTTCTCGGAGTCCTCCACCATCACCACCGCGGTGGCGCCACCGGGGATCGGTGCCCCCGTCATGATCCGCATCGCCTCGCCGGCGCCGATCGTCTTCGCCGAGGCCCGACCGGCCGCCACCGTGTCGACCACCTGCAACTCGGTCTCGTTGGTCGTCACGTCTTCGGCCCGCACGGCGTAGCCATCCACCGCCGAGTTGTCGAAAGGTGGCACGTCTTCGTCGGCCACCACGTCTTCTGCAAGTACCAAGCCGACCGCCTCGCGGTGGTCGATCGACACCACGTCGAGACGCCGCATCGCCCCCCACACCAGTCGTTGCGCGTCGGACAACGGAATCATCGCTCCCGACGGTACCTTCGTTGGCGCGCATTGAGCGCACCGTGATGTCGAACTACGCACCCCTCCCCGCCAGCGGAATTTCCGCCACGTGGCGCAACCTCGTGGACGGCAGCCTGTGCTCGGTGGCATTGCGTTGGGAGAACGAGGGGTGGACGGCCGACGGCCGAGTCGAGTCGAACGACGTGCAGTTCGTGCTGCGCATCTCCTCGATGTGGCAAGTGCAACAGTTCCTCTTGTTCCGCGACCTCGAAGAGCCCGACCTGTGGTTGGCCACCGACCAGCGAGGGCGCTGGGGCGAAGTGAACGGCGCGCACCGCACCGACCTGGACGGTTGCGTGGACGTCGACCTCGCGGGCACACCGTTCACCAACTCGATCCCGATCCGACGACTGCCACTGCACGTCAGCCACAGCGCGCAACAGAACGTCATCCGGATCGACACCGACACCCTGTCGGTCGTCCCCGTCGCCCAGACCTACTCGATGATCGGTGACTCCACGTGGCGCTACCGCAGCATGCTCACCGGTGACGAGGTGACGGCGAGTGTCGATCGGTACGGACTCGTCGTCGACGACACGACATTCGAACGCGTCGACTGACGCTGACATTCGAACGCGTCGATTGACGACGTTCGCTACTCGGCGATCGACTGGTAGACGAGGCTGCGCAGGTAGGGGCGGATCGGGTGCGTCGTGGACGGGATCAACTGCGTGAAGAACATCACCGAGATCTCCTCCACCGGGTCCACCCAGAAGGCCGTGCTCGCCATGCCACCCCAGCCGTAGGTCCCCTTCGGGCATGCCACGCGGGTGCGCGCCTGGTCCACGACCACGGAGAAACCAAGGCCGAAGCCGAGGCCGTCGTAGAACACTTCTTCGCCAAGCGTGCGACCGAACGAAGTGATGTCGGTGTTGCCTGGGAGGTGGTTCATCGTCATCAGGTCGATCGTCGTCGGCGAGACGATGCGCACGCCCTCCAACTCGCCGCCGTTCTCCAACATCTGCAGGAAGCGCCAGTAGTCGTGCGCGGTGGAGAGCAGTCCGCCACCGCCGGAGAGTGTGCGTGGCTTGCGGAACGCCGCCTTGGCCGCCGCTTCGATCAGTGACTTGCCACCGGTGGCGGCGTCGTATTGGTACAGCGCGGCCAGCCGATCCGCCTTGCTTTCGTCGAGCCAGAAGGACGTGTCGTGCATCTTGAGCGGGGCGAAGATCCGCTTGGCGAAGAATTCGTCCAACGACATGCCCGACACCACCTCGACGATGCGGCCCACGATGTCGGTCGACACGCTGTAGTTCCACGAACTACCCGGCTCGAAGCACAGTGGCAGTGCGGCGAACGAGTCACACGCCTCTTCCAGCGAGGCCCGGTTGCCGATCCCGAACTCGAATCCTGCGCGGCGATAGATGTCGTCCACCGCATCGAAGAAGTTGAAGCCGTACGTCATGCCCGAGGTGTGGGTGAGCAGGTGCCACACGCGCATCGGCTCTCGCGTGGGCTGGGTGACCGGGTTCAGCGACGATCCACCGGTGAACACGCGCATGTCGGCGAACGAAGGAATGTACGTCGACACGGGATCCGTGATCTGCAACCTCCCCTCTTCCACCATCATCATCAGTGCGATCGAAGTGATCGGCTTGGTCATCGAATAGATGCGGTAGATCGTGTCGGTGGTGGTCGGCTTGTTCGCCTCCACGTCCCGGTGTCCGTATGTGGAGAGATACGCGATTCGTCCATAGCGCGCCACGGCAGCGGTGTATCCCGGCAGTCGACCGTCGTCCACGTACCGGCGGAAGTGCTCGTCGATGCGGGCCAGACGCGTGCCGTCGAGTCCCACCTCTTGCGGGTCGATACTGCGCGCGATCTCAGCCATGACTACCTCCGACGAGATCCTACGACCGCACTACTTGAGCAGCGAAAGGAGCCACGCGTCGAGTGCAGGGGCAACGTCCTCCCGCTGCCGGGCGAACTCGATCACGGCCTTCAGCCATCCGAGTGGCGTGCCGGTGTCGTACCGGTCGATGTCGCTCACCACGCCGAGCACCTTGCGTTCGTGTGCCGCAAGCAACAACGCGTCGGTGAGTTGGATCTCGCCGCTGGACGCGGGCGCCAACCCGGCCAGCAACCCGAACATCTCAGGCACCAGCACGTAACGGCCGATCAAGATGAGATCACTCGGCGACTCCTCCGGCTTCGGCTTCTCCACCACGCCGGTCACCGTCACCTCACCGGTCGCGCTCGGCGCACTAGTTGTCGTCACCACGCCGTAGCTCGCCACCTCGCTCTTCGGCACCTGCTTCAACCCGACGACCGACTTGTCGTCGCGCCCGCACATCGCCACCATCTGCGACAGCAACGCGGGCCCACCCATCAATTCGTCGGGCAACAACAGCATGAACGGCTCGTCGCCCACCTGCTTACGCGCGCACGACACGGCATGGCCGAGTCCACGGGGCTCGTTCTGCAGCGCGAACACCACCTCCACGTCTCGGCCGATGCGCTCGAGTCGTGCAGCCAACTCGGTGCGGCCGGTGTCGCGCACTCGCTTCACCACGTCCGCCGACGGCCGCACGTACTGCTCGATCGCGGGCTTGTTCGGGCTCGTCACGATCACGATGCGCGTCGCACCCGCGCCGATCGCCTCGTCCATCACCAACTGAATCGCTGGCGTGTCGAAGATCGGCATCAACTCCTTCGGCACCGCCTTCGTCGCGGGAAGGAACCGCGTTCCCATCCCGGCAGCCGGGATCACGGCAGTGCGTATCGCCACGCATGCATCCTAGGATTGGGCGCGCTATGCCCACGTATGTCTACAAATTCATCGACTCGGGAGAGACGATCGAGGTGCAGCAAGCCTTCACCGACGACCCGTTCACCGAACTCGCCCACCCCTCTGACGGCGTGGTGCGCAAGGTGAAGAAGGTGTTCACACCGGTGGGCGTCACCTTCAAGGGCGGTGGGTTCTACAAGACCGACAGTCGCCCGAGCGGCTCGTCCAGTTCCTCGAGCACGAGTTCGACCTCGACAAGCACGACGTCGACCGATTCGAGTTCAGCCTCCACGCCGGCTGCAGCAACTACTTCAACCACGAACACTCCCAGCACCAGCTCGTCGGATTGATCGCACACATGGGTGGCCCCACCCATGTTCGACAAACTGCCTCCGTTCGTGCACCTGGCTGCGCGATTCCTCGCCCGCGCTCGCCGCGTCGTCGGTCGCGAACTCATCGTCATCCAGCGCGATTCGCGGCACCAAACGATCGCCATCGCGTTGCTCGCCGGCACGTGCGCGCTCGCGTTCGGTCTCGCACTGCACGGCATGCAACGGGCCGAGACACGCCTCGGGTCACGCACCGTCGCCTATTTCGCGTTGCGCGACTTCGCCCCGGGCGAGGTGATCGATGCGGCTTCGGTGATCACGAGGCGCATACCGAGCATCGCCATCGCCCCGTCCACGCTGACGAGCACACCCGTGGCCCTCGTCGCGCGGCAACACGTGACCAAAGGTGACGTGTTCAACACCACCAACGTGCACACCGACCCTCGACTGCACCTGCCGCCCGGGTGGCGACTCGTGATGGTGGTGCCGGTCATCGCCAGGCCCAACCTCGCCCCCGGCTCCAACGTCGACATCGTGGTCGATGCCGACGTGGTGGCCGCGCGCGTGTTCGTCGCCGACACCATCGACGAAGGCCGCCAAGTGTTGGTCGCCGTGCCGGCCGAGCACGCCGCTTTGGTCGCCACGCTCGCCGTCACCGGCGAAGTCAGCCTGATATCGAGTTAGGCGCGAAACCCAGCGGCCACGAGCCCGAGTACCGCGATGCCGACGACCACGCGGTACCCGACGAACGGGCCGAACGAGCGGAACCGCAAGAGGCGCATCATCCCCCAGATCGCACACCAACCCGAGATCGCCGCCGTGACGATGCCGACGATCATCGGTGTGAGCAAACCCTCCGGAATGCCGTCTGCCACGAGCGACGCGATCTGAAAGACGACGGCACCGCCGATCACAGGGATGCTCATCAAGAAACTCACACGTGCCGCCGCGTCACGATCGAAGCCACGCATGCGCGCGAGCGTGATCGTGATCCCAGAACGTGAGGTGCCTGGGTTCAGCGCGAGAATCTGGGCGACGCCGATCAACAGTGCATCGCGCAGCGTGAACTCGGTTGCCGCACGGGAGCCGCGCAGGCGATCTGCCCACCACAACACCAAGCCGAAGCCGATCAGCGACACCGCGATCCATTCGGGGTCGCCAAGTACCGCGATGTCGTCCTCGAAAATCACTCCCACGAGTCCCGCAGGAATGGCGGACGCCACGAACAGCCACGCCTGCACACCGATGCGCTTATCGGCGCGACGAGGGGCCACCACCGTGAGCACACCGTGGCGCACGTAGGGCACCAGATCGCGCCGCAGGTAGGCGATCACCCCGACGAGGGTGCCCAGGTGGAGTGCGGTGTCGAAAGCAAGACCCACTTGTGGGTCGGAAAAGTCCGACCAGCCGAAGAGCCACGGCACGAGCTCCAAGTGGCCGCTCGACGAGATCGGCAGGAACTCGGTCAGCCCCTGGACGATCCCGAGGACGATCGCATGCAGGATGTCCATCCCCACACGATATGCGGACGCTCGCCTCGAGACGGGCACCTCCGCTGGTGCCCGTTGCGCGGGATGCCGAACGCCGACGATGGACTATGTTGCTAATTAGCAACAATGAACCGCCACGTACTGCTCGCACCTCTCGCTCGACCACACATCCCCGTCGTGCAACGGACATCGAGGCCATCCTGAAACTCGAGATCTGGGTCACCGACCTCCCCATCGAGCCACAGGTGGTCATCGAGGGCAACGTGCTCAAGTTGCACCTCAACGCGTCGGACAACCTCACCTCGGTCATCGAGAGTTCGAACGTTCCCGACGTCCTCGCCGATCATCTCCACCAACTGTGGGAGGGCGAATGCCCCGATCGAATCTTTCGAATCGTCGATGACAAGACGGTGGTGATCACCACCGAGAACGAACCGGGCTAGCGACGCCTCGTCACGCCTGGATGCCGAGAGCGCGCAGCACGTCGAGCGGCGAGGCCTGCAAGCCTTCACACAGTTTCGGTACCACGTCGATCGAGGGACGGGTTTCGAACGAGAAGTAGCGATACAGATTGCCGCGATTTATTCCGCAGGCCTTGGCTGCATCCTCGAGGGTCGCCATGCCGAGCGCGCTCATTCGTTCGTGCAACCAGTCCATCCCCACCACCGAGCTTCGACCGGTGGACGCGCTCCGCTTTGGCACGACCACAAGATACCTCTCACCCCGAGGAAGGTCGGACCGTGCCCGACTACGCGCCGCTCATGGTGACGTCGTGAATCACGAGCGTCACGCCAGCGGCTCGCATCGGCAACCAGTCGACGTCGTTGCCGACGCTCGCCACGTCCTGCAACATGCGTTGCAGCGTGCTCGCAATCGTGAACTCACGAACGGGCTCGGCGATCACGCCGTTGCGAATCATCATTCCCGACGCACCGGTGGAGAAGTCTCCCGAGATGGGATTCACGCCCGAGTGGAGGCCCGACACCATCTGCACGAGTACGCCGTCCTGCACGCCCGCGATCAGTTGTTGCTGATTCTGCGTGCCAGGCACGAGATGCATCGCCAGGCAACCGGTGCCCGGCGTGCCCGCGAAACCTCCGCGCGTGGCGTTGCCGGTGCTGCGGGTATCCATGCGCCGTGCCGAGTACGACGAGTGCACGAACATCTTGAGTACGCCGTTTTCGATCAGCACGTTGCGCCGCGCAGCAAGACCTTCGCCGTCGATGTCGGTGGAGGTGTACGCGAGTGGGTTGGTCGGGTCATCCACCAGCGTGATCAACGGGTTGGCCACCGTCTCGCCCAACCGTCCGGCGAACAGGCTGCGGCCCTTGGCCACGTTCTCGCCGTTCAGCGTGCTCGAGAGCACGGACAGGAACTGCGAGGTGACGAACGGATCGAGCACCACGGTGAGCCGCTTGCTCGGGGGCTTCACGGCGCCGAGTAGTCGCGTGGCGCGATCGGCGGCGTCCTTGGCCGCCCGCTGCAAGTCGAACTCCTTCGGCGAGTCGCCCACCGAGAAGCCGAAACCGGTCTGCGTCTCGTCGCCATCGTCGGCCAGCGTGCTCACCGACGTGTAACACGAGTTACCCCGGCCGCTCTCGCGAATTCCCGTGGTGGTGGCTACTGCTACTTCGCCCCAGCCGTCGTCGTAGTTCGATTCCTCCACGCGCACGCGACCGTCGACGGCGAGCGTGAGTCGCTCCAACTCCTTGGCGATCTCGATCTTGTCGGCGGTGGCGAACGCGGCCAGCTCCTCGTCCCAGAACTTCTGTGGCACCTGCGGCACGCCGTCCGGCACGGCGAGTCCGGCGAACTCGTCCGGCGTGCCGAACTGCACGTTGTCGCGTGCGTCGGCCAACACTTCGGCGATCGAGTCGGCACTCAGGCTGGCGGCGTAGGCGAAGCCCGTGCGGCCGTCGCGGATCACACGAATGCCAATGCCCTCGCTCTGCGCCGAGACGAAGTGCTCCACTTCGCCCTCGTACACGCGCACTGCGGTTTCACCACCGCGGCTGACGTAGGCCTCGATCTGCTCGCTGCTCGCGGCTTGCGCCACCACGCGGTCGGCGATGGCTTGAAGTTCGGGAACCTCGACGTTCACGCCGCCGTGCCGCCGATGGTCATCGCCTTCACACGCAGCGTCGGCTGACCATCTCCCACGGGCACTCCTTGGCCGTCTTTGCCGCACGTGCCGGGGTTGCCCATCGCGAAGTCGTTGCCGAGCATGTCGATGTCGCGCAGCACCTGCGGGCCGTTGCCGATCAGGTTGCCCTCACGCAGCGGCTCGGTGATCTCGCCGTTCTCGATCAGGTACGCCTCGACCATGCCGAACACGAAGTCTCCGCTCGCGGTGTCCACCTGGCCACCACCCAACTTGGCCACGTACACGCCGTGCTCGGTGTCGCGAATGATGTCGTCCGGCTCGTCGGTGCCGTTCGTGACGAACGTGTTGGTCATGCGCACCATCGGCAAGTCGGCGTAACTCTGACGGCGACCATTGCCGCTCTGCCGACGTCCTTCCTTGCGCGCACGCAGGAAGTCCCACCTGTAGTCCGTCAGCACGCCATCTTGGATCAACACGTTGCGCTGCGACGGGTGCCCTTCGTCGTCGATGCCGATGGCACCCCACTCACCACTCATGGTGCCGTCGTCGATCAACGTGACGAGTGGCGATGCAACGAGCTCGCCCATCTTGCCGCGATACACACTGGCGCCCTTGCCCACGAGGTCGGCTTCGAGGCCGTGTCCACATGCTTCGTGGAAGAGCACTCCACCGGTGCCCTGCTTGATCACGACGGGCAACGCGCCCGATGGCGCGGGACGCGCCTTCAACTTGACGAGCGC
>JBJTFU010000073.1:0-5967 GCA_046093585.1 Ilumatobacteraceae bacterium
GACGATGTCACCCTTGCCGTCGATCGGCTCGCCGAGCGCGTTCACCACGCGGCCGAGCATCGCGTCGCCGACGGGCACCGAAAGGATGCGACCAGTGGCCTTCACCGGCTGGCCTTCTTCGATGTCGTCGGCGTTGCCGAGCACCACGCAACCGATCGCGTCTTCTTCGAGGTTGAGCGCCAAGCCCACCACGCCGCCTTCGAACTCGAGCAGCTCGTTCACCGCGCAATCGGGCAACCCGCTCACGCGGGCGATGCCGTCTCCCACTTCGACGACGCGACCAACCGTGCGGGCCTCCACCGAAGGCTTGTAGCCCTCGAGGCCCTTGGTGATCGCTGCCGCGATTTCACTCGCGGAGAGTGTCAATTCAGCCATGTCCATGTTCCTTTCGAAAAATCAGATCCGGGTCTTCAACTGGTCGAGACGTGTGCGCACGGTGTCGTCGATCACTTCGTCGCCCACGACGGCGACGAGTCCACCGAGCACGCTCGGATCGACGACGACCTTCAGGTTGAGCGCCTTGCCGGTGGCCTTCGTCAGCGCCGCGGCGAGCCGCTTCTGCTGATCGTCGGTCAACGGAATGGCACTGCGCACTTCGGCCACTTCCTGTGACTTCTCACTCGATGCACGCTTCACGAGTGCGTCGATGATCGAGGCCATCTCCTTCACCTGTCCGCTCGTCACGAGCATGGAAACGAGCTGCACGGTGGTGGCCGAAGCCTTGCCGCCGAGCAACTGCTCCACCACTTGCTGACGGCGGTCGGCCGGCAACGTGGCATCGGTGAGCGTGCTGCGCAACTGGTCGTTCGATTCGAAGGCACGGGCCACGCGGAACAATTCGTCTTCCACGCGCTCGAGCGCACCTTCGGCCTGGGCGATCTCGAACAGCGCCCGTGCGTATGCCTCTGCTTTTTGATTGCTCATCGGGCTACTCCCACGTTCTGGATGAACGACTCCACGAGTTCGGTCTTGGTCTGTTCGGTGAGCGTCTGGGCCACCACGATCGGCGTGGCCGAAGCGGCGAGCATCGCGATCTGCGAACGCAGTTCGTCGGTGCTGCGTCCACGAGCGGCGGCGAGATCTGCTTCTGCCTTCGCCTCGAGATCGGCGACTTCCTGGGAGATGCGCGTGCGACCTTCGGTCAGTACGGCTGCTGCTTGCACGTCGGCATCGGCGAGGATGCGGGCACGCTCGGAAGCGATGTCGCCCAATGCTGCGCGAATACCCTTCGCGTCGTCATCGGCCTTCACCTTCGCCGCAGCGGCGTCATCCAGTTCCTTCTGGATGCGCTCGGTGCGACCGACGAAGCCCTTCTTCACGGACGGCCCGGCAAACTTCACGAGCGCCGAGATCACGATGACTGCTGCCAGACCGCCGTAGATGATCTCCGGCGTCTCGGGCAGCAACCAGTGGTGCGTGACCGTGGGGTCTTCGGCCGCCAACAACGCGGCCACGAGGGTGTTCATTACTTCGCTCCCATCACTTGCTGCACGGCTTGCTTCACGACCGACGCGTCAGGAGACTTGCCCACTGCAAGCTGCGTCGTTCGCTCGGTTACCTGTGCCACTGCAGCCGCGATCTGATCGCGCACTGCATTGCGTGCTGCTTCCAACTCGGACTCGGCCGCGGCGCGCTTGGCCGCGATTCGAGTGTTCGCTTCGGCGATCTTGGCCGCGCGCTCGGCATCGAGCGTCTGGCGCGCCTTGTCGACGCGTCCGGCCGCTTCTGCACGAACTTCGGAGAGTGCCGCTTCGTACTTGGCGACGTCGGCCTGCGCCGACTCCCTCGTCTTGTCGGCCTGCTCGAAGTCACCTCTGATGCCGTCGTAACGCGCGTCCATTCCACGCTTCAAGCGCGGGAACAAGAACAGGCGCATGATGACGAGGAACACGATGAACGAACCCGCACCCCAGAGGAGCTCTTTGCCCTCTGGTGCGATGGGGTTCGGACCCGTTCCCTCGACTTCCGTCGTCGCTTCGGAAGAACCTTCCTCGGCGGCGACGAGCACCTGAACGAGCTCGCCGTTCTGTGTCGTTACTCGGACGATCATCGGTCAGGCGAACTTGAGCAGAATGAACGCGACGAAGCCGATGAGGGCGAGAGCCTCGGTGAAGGCCACGCCAAGGAACATCGTGGTACGAACCATGCCGGCCGACTCGGGCTGACGGGCCATCGACTCGATGGCCTTGCCGAAGATCATGCCGATGCCAATGCCTGGGCCGATGGCCGCGAGACCATAGGCAAGACCTGCCATCTGTGCCGCTGCGTTGGCCTTGGCCTCTGCTGCGGTGAACGAACCTGCTTCTGCAGCCACGCGAGCACTCGCGTTGGCGATTCGGGTAAGGGCTTCCATTTCTTATCTCCTATTTGTCGTGGATGTATCTGTCAGTGGGTATCTGTCGGTGTGCTTGGTAACTAGTGCTCCGGGTGCGTCGCTCCGCCGATGTACACCGCGGTGAGCACCGTGAAGATGTACGCCTGGAGGAACGCAACCAAGATCTCGAACGCCGTGAGGAAGATCAGCAGCGCGAATGGCAGCACGCCGATCGGGATGAGCGCAAACCTCATCGTCTCGGCCTGAATCAACGCCGCCGACAACAGGGCGAAGATCACGAGCAGCAAGTGACCGGCCAGCATGTTGGCGAAGAGTCGCACTGCGAGAGAGAAGGGGCGCACCACCAGGGTGGAGATCAATTCGATCGGGGTGACGAGGATGTACAGCGCCTTCGGCACGCCCGGGGGGAACAACACGTTCTTGAAGTAACCGAAGAATCCCTGGTGCTTGATGCCGGTGGCGTTGTACACCACCCACACCATCAACGCGAGGAACGCGGGCAATCCCATGCGCGCGGTGGCGGGCATCTGCAGGAACGGGATGATTCCCGGCAGGTTGTTCAAGTAGATGAAGATGAACATCGTCAAGAGGAACGGCGTCCAACCCATGCCGGAGCGACCCATCGTCTCCATGATGATGTTGCGCTCGACGAACTCGACGGCGATCTCGGCCAAGTTGCGCACACCCTTCGGCGCCTTGCGCGCGTCCTTGGTGGCGGCCAATCCGAAGATCACGATGCCGATCAATGCGGAGGCGATCGAGATCATCACCACCTTGTTGATGCCCGGGATCAAGTCCTGCCAACGCAAGATCGTGTTGATCGGCGGGAAGCTGAAGCCGCGGCCTTCACCAGCCTGTGGCATCAGCCGCTGCGACAGTTCGGCTACGAAAGTTGTTGAGAGCATGATCTTCCTGTTTCGGCTAGTTGCCTGTGGTTGAACTCGTGGTTTGGAGGGTTGATTCGGTCTTCTTCGGCTTCAGCCCCGGGAACGCGAGCGAGAGCGAAATATAGCGCATCTCCCAAAACAGCAATCCAACGTGAAGCACGACGAGCGTGAGGCACATCGGCACCAACTCCACCCAGGACTGCTCGCGCACCACGTAGACCGCCACGGCGATGATCGCCATGCGGAAGAGGTAACCGAACAACGTTGCGCCCATCAACAGCGCATAGGAAATGCGTGCGGCGCGCGAAACCATCCAGGCATTGAGCAAGAAATTGGCCATCACCAGGGCCACGCCGTAGGCGGCCGACCATGCGCCGTTCACTCCCCAACCCAACGCGCTCGCACCAATCACGACGGGAGCCACGAACATCGCGCGTTTCGCCAGGTCGCGGCTGATCGCGGTTTCCGGGCCGTCACCGCTGTCGCGCATCGCCAACACCGAGACGAAGGCCGGATCGTCGTTCTTCACTTGCTGGCCGCCTCACGTGCAACGGGCGAGGACATCGAGCGGCGCTGCTCCTCGAGCACGGTCATCCGGGCCGAGTATTCGTAATACATCCGAGCGAAATTGCCGACCAGAGAGAACACCACGAGCGAAATCGTGATCCACGGCAACAGATCGAACGCCGAGTCGAGCACGAGCCCAATCACCGTGAATACCAACACCGACAACGCAATCTCGGCACCACGACCCAACGAATCGACACCGGTCACCTGCTTCTTCGGCACGATCAACTTGTTGAGCGACTTCATGGTGTCCCGAGTGATGGAAGGGGGCTTGTGAAACTCTGAACAAACTAGGCCAAACAGGGCCATTTCACCAATTCGGCGAACGCCAGAAACAAATGAATTACGTGCGTTTGTGCGGGGTTACGAGTCGTTCCGCGAGAACCGCGGATGGAGCACCGTGAACAGCGCCAAGGCCACGGCCGCGGCCAAAATCGGCCCGAAATTCGGGGTCTCGTTCGACAGCGCCGGCAGCAGGGCCACGGCCGAGAGCAGCGCCGTCCACAACCACAGGATCACGACGGCGCGGCGTGGGCCGTGGCCGAGTGCGATCAGGCGGTGGTGCAGGTGTCCGCGATCGGCCGTGGTCAAACCCTGACGAGATATGGTGCGGCGCAACACCGCGAACAACACGTCGACGATCGGCACTCCGAGGATCAAGAGCGGAATGAACAGCGGTGCAATGAAGAAGTACGTCTGGGCACTGAAACTCTGAATCTGCGGATCGGCCCGCCCACCCACCACGCTCGTCGAGATCGCAAGCATCAAGCCGAGCAGCAGTGCGCCGCAGTCCCCCATGAAAATGCGCGCTGGGTTGAAGTTGAACGGCAGGAATCCAACGCACACCCCCACCGTGATGATCGCGATCAACGGTCCGATGTTCGGTTGGCTCAACAACGCGAGATCTTCGAGGTGCTTGCTGTAGAGGAAGAACGCGGCAGAGGCGATCGCCACGATGCCGGCAGCAAGTCCGTCCAAGCCGTCGATCAGGTTCACCGCTTGGGTCATGCCCACCAGCCACACCACCGTGAACAACGGAATCCAGTCGTCGGACAACACGAACACGTCGAGGAACGGCACGCGAAAGTAGAACATCGTGACGCCGAACCACACGAGTGCGAGCCCGGCAACCACCGTGCCCGTCACCTTCATCGGAGCCGACACTTCGCGAATGTCGTCGAACAAGCCGAGCACCGTGATGATCAGTGCCGCCGCGATCACCCCAAGGATCTCGGAGTTGTTCGTCACGACCAGATCGAAACGATCCATGCGTGATGCCACTGCGAGCGCCACGAGCAAGCCCACGAGGAATGCCACACCACCGATGTTCGGCGTGGGCACGGGGTGCGCTCGCCGCTCGTCGGGTTCCGCCATCCACCCTTTGGCTCGCGCCACGCGACCGACGATCGGGGTCGTCACCGCGGTCGCCGCGGCGGCCGACGCGCCGACTATCAGGTAGCCGTTGAGATCAATCACGCACTCTGCGGATAGACGGGGAACTTCGCGCACAGTGCCGCCACCTTGGCGCGCACCTCGGCGACCTTTGCCGAGTCGGTGCGGTGACGCAGCGTCGTCGCGATGTACTCGGCGATCAACGGCATCTCTTGTTCCTTCATTCCCTGCGTCGTCACCGACGGGGTGCCGATCCGCACACCGCTCGTGACGAACGGGCTGCGTGGATCGTTCGGGATGTTGTTCTTGTTCAACGTGATGCCCGCCTCGTCGAGCACGATCTGGGCTTCTTTACCGGTGAGTTCGGCGTCGAAGGGCCGCAAGTCCACCACGATCATGTGCGTGTCCGTGCCACCCGAAACGAGGCGGAACCCTTCCTTGGAAAGGGCTTCAGCGAGTGCCGAGGCGTTCTTCACGATCTGCTGCGCATACGCCTTGAAGCTCGGCTGCAGCGCTTCGTGGAAGGCCACGGCCTTACCGGCCACGGCGTGCTCGAGTGGCCCGCCCTGGCTTCCCGGGAACACCGCTTTGTCGATGGCAGCAGCATGCTCCTTCTTCGCCAGGATGCAACCGCCGCGCGGGCCGCGCAGTGTCTTGTGCGTGGTGAACGTGACGACGTCGGCGTACGGCACCGGGTTCGGGTACGCACCTCCGGCAACGAGACCGGCGATGTGGGCGATGTCGAACATCATCAACGCGCCCACCTCATCGGCAATCGCCTTGAAG
>JBJTFU010000074.1:0-12284 GCA_046093585.1 Ilumatobacteraceae bacterium
CGACGGAGGTCCGAGTGGGGGCCATCCACCAACTGCTGGTCGCCCGTGTAGGCGTGGATGGTGGTCATCAAACCCTTCTCCACCCCGAACGCATCGTCGAGGACCTTCACCATCGGCACGAAACAGTTCGTGGTGCAACTCGCGTTCGAGACGACTTGATGCTTCTTGCGATCGAAATCGCGATGGTTGATTCCGTACACGAACGTCGCATCGGCGCCTGCCGATGGAGCCGACACCACGACCACGGGGGCACCGGCTTCGAGGTGCGCAGCCGCCTTTTCGCGCTCGGTGAAGAAACCAGTGGACTCGATCACCACATCGACGCCGAGATCCTTCCACGGCAACGACTTGGGATCGCGAAATTGCAGCACCTTCAGGGGCTTGCCGTCGATCATGATCGCGTCATCGGCAGCCGTGATCTGCTGGGGCAGGATGCCCAAGACGGAGTCGTACTTGAGCAAGTGCGCCATCGTCTTCACCGCACCCAGATCGTTCACTGCGACGATCTCGATATTTGCCTTCGAGGCCTGACTGGCGCGGAAGAAATTGCGCCCGATGCGGCCAAAACCGTTGATACCTACTCGAACCTTTTCAGTCATGGTCAGCAAGAGTAGTCCACGCACAACCTCCCGCTTCGGTGCAAATGGTCCTCAGCGGTTGAGGTCGCGGTGGGTCACGCGTGGTCGGTGCCCCTTCTCGCGCAACTCGCTGGCCAGTCGCTCCGCGATGGCGACGGAACGATGACGTCCCCCCGTGCAACCAATCGCGATCGAAAGGTACGACTTTCCCTCGTCGCGGTAGGCCGGAATCAGCAAGTCCAGCATGTCGAGCAACTGGTCGAGGAATGCACCCGACAGCCGATTGGAGACCACGAACTCACGCACCGACTCGTCGAGCCCCGTCAAAGGTCGGAGGTTCTCGTCCCAATGTGGGTTGGGCACGAAGCGGACGTCGAACACGAGGTCCACGTCGAGGGGAATGCCGTGCTTGTACCCGAATGACACCACCGAGATCTGCATCGTCTCCGAATCGTCCAACGAGAACATCTCGACGACCCGCGTCTTCAATTGGTGGGGATTGATTCCCGTGGTGTCGATCACGACGTCCGAAGCGCCCTTGACGGACTCGAGCATCCGCCGTTCGGCGACGATCGCCTCCTCCACACTCATGTCACCTTGCGCAAGCGGGTGCTTCCTTCGGGTCTGCACGTAGCGCCGGACCAACTCGGGCGTGGCGGCATCCATGAACAGGACGCGCACCCGATGTCCCGACTGCCGAAGTCGTTCCACGACACCCACGGCATCCGTCTGCTGCATCGCCGCTCCCACCACGAGTGCCAAAGGCTGTTGGTTCGCGGTCGTCGAATCCGCCAGCTCCACCACCTTGTCGATCAGGGAAATCGGCAGATTGTCTACGACGAACCACCCGATGTCCTCAAGGTCGTCGGCGGCCTGCGAGCGGCCTGCCCCGGACAGACCGGCGATCAACAGGATGTCAGCCACTGGACAAGAGGCTAGCGATGGAGATGTTGGTGGACCGCCCTGGCAACCTCGTCAGGGAGCCATGACAACGCGAGCAAATCCTCGAGCGTCGCCGACTTGACTCCCCGAACTCCGCCGAAACTTTCGATCAGACGCTTTCGTCTCCGCTCGCCCAATCCCTCGATGCCGTCCAAGGCGCCGCGTGTCATTCGCTTCTGTCGAAGTTCCCGATGGAATGTGTTGGCGAAGCGGTGCGCCTCGTCACGCACCACCTGGAGCATGTACAAGGCCTCCGACGTTCGAGGTATACGGATCGATTCGCTTCGACCAGGCACGAACACTTCCTCGAATTCCTTGGCCAGCGCCGCCACGGGAATCTCGGCGTCGAGTCCCAACTCTGCCAGCACTTCGATCGCCACGTTGAGTTGCCCCTTACCGCCGTCGACCAACAGCAACTGCGGTGGATAGCCGAACCTCCGGCGCTTGTCCGTCCCGACCTCCTCCCGCTCAGCGAGATACGCCGAGAACCGTCGAGTCAACACCTCGCGCATCGCCGCGTAGTCGTCGTTGCCAGCCACCTCCTTCACCTTGAAGCGGCGATACTCGCGACGATTCGGCAGACCATCCTCGAGCACCACCATGCTCCCGACATAGTCGGTGCCCTGCAGGTGGGCCATGTCGAAACACTCGATGCGCAGCGGTGCGTAGGGCAACTCCAGAGCGTCACGCAATTCCAGCAACGACCGACTGCGCGCATTGTGGTCGCTCGACCGCTTCAGCCTCGTTCGGTGCAGGTCATCTCGCGCATTCACCTGCACGGTCTCGAGCAGCTCCCTCTTCGCGCCACGCACAGGCACGCGCACTTCGACTGAGCGTCCCGCGCGAGACGACAACCACGCCTCTAGTTGCTCGACGGATGACGGCACTTCGGAGGCGAGGATCAGCGGCGGGATCCCGAGCGCCGGATCCTCCTCGTACAGTCCCTCGATGACACGCTCCATCAGGCCGGCCGGCCCGGTCTCCTCCACCTTGTCGACGACATGGGCGTTGCGTCCGACGACTCGTCCGTGACGTACGTGGAACAGCTGAACCGCCGCCTGCAATTCATCCTCGACGACGCCCACCAAGTCGAAGTCCTCGTCCGAGCCCGCCACCATCTGTTGCTTCTCCAACACTCGGGCGATCGCCCCGAGGCGATCCCGCAGCACTGCTGCGCGCTCGACATCTTGGCCGTCGGAAGCGGTTTTCATCTCCGCATCGAGCCGGTCGCGCACCACGTCGCCATTCCCATTGAGGAATCGCACCAGCCCGTCGACATGTTCTCGATACGTGACCCCGTCCACCGCCCCGACACATGGGCCGCTGCACTTTTCGATGTGGAAGAGCAGGCAGGGCCGACCCAAGCGTTCATGCTGCCGGAACTTCGACGGCGAGCAGGTGCGCACGGGGAACGAGCGCAACAGCAAATCGAGGGTCTCACGGATCGCCCACGCATGCGCATAGGGACCGAAGTAGCGGTTGCCCTTACGTCGACGGCCGCGCATCACGTAGGCCCTCGGCCATTCGTCGTCCGTCGAAATGGCGAGGAACGGGTAGCTCTTGTCGTCGCGCATGCGAATGTTGAAACGCGGCCGATGCTCCTTGATCAGCGAGTACACGAGCATCACCGCCTCGAGTTCGTTGCGCACCTCGATCCACTCCACCGAAGCGGCCGCCTCCACCATGGCCGCGACACGGGGATGCAGTTGTGCGGGGTCGACGAAATACGACGACAGTCGTGAGCGCAGGCTCTTCGCCTTGCCCACGTAGATGATTCGGGAGTGGGCGTCGCGAAACTGGTAGGACCCGGGCTTGTCGGGAATGGTGCCGGGCGGCTTGGCGATCACCATCGGTGGATCACTTCAGGAGCGGAGCAAGGAACCGGCCAGTGTGGCTGCCCTTGTGCTTGGCGACGGCCTCCGGCGTGCCTTCGGCAACGATCTCACCGCCTCGGTCACCGCCCTCGGGTCCCAAGTCGATCAACCAATCAGCCGTCTTGATCACGTCGAGGTTGTGTTCGATCACCAGCACCGTGTTGCCCTGATCGACGAGCCGCGCAAGGACCGTCAGCAGACGACGAACGTCTTCGAAATGGAGACCGGTCGTCGGTTCGTCCAACAAGTACATCGTGTGACCCGTGGACCGTTTGGCCAGTTCGGCGGCCAACTTCACGCGCTGCGCTTCGCCACCGGACAGCGTCGGGGCCTGCTGACCGAGCCGGACGTAGCCGAGACCGACGTCTTGCAGTGTCTGCAGGTGGCGAGCGATGCGGGGTTGGTTGGCGAAGAAGTCGACGGCCTCGGCGATCGGCATGTTCAGCACATCGGAGATGTTCTTTCCCTTGTAGGTCACCTCGAGCGTGTCGCGGTTGTAGCGCGCTCCCTTGCACACTTCACACGGGACGTAGACGTCCGGCAGGAAGTGCATCTCGATCTTGATGGTGCCGTCCCCGGAACAGGCTTCGCATCTGCCACCTGGAACGTTGAAACTGAAGCGACCCGGCATGTAGCCACGAACCTTGCTCTCGGGTGTCGTGGCGAACAGTTTGCGAATGTCGTCGAACACACCGGTGTACGTGGCCGGGTTCGAGCGTGGAGTGCGACCGATGGGCGACTGGTCCATGTCGATCACCTTGTCGATGAACTGCACGCCGTCGACGCCGGTGTGGCGTCCAGGCGCGTCCTTCGACTTGTAGATCTTCTGCATCAATGCGGGTAGCAGGATGTCGCGGACCAGCGAACTCTTGCCACTCCCCGACACGCCGGTGACGGCAACGAACAAGCCGAGCGGGATGCGCACGTTGACGTTCTTCAAATTGTGCTCGCGAGCCCCGCGGACGAGAATCGACTCCTTGCCCGGCTCACGACGATGTCCAGGCACGGGGATGCTTCGCTTCCCCGACAGGTATTGCCCCGTGATCGATTCACGACACGACGCGATCCCTGGCACGGGCCCGCTGTAGACGACCTCGCCACCGTGCTCACCCGCTCCGGGTCCGATGTCGACCACCCAATCGCTGGCACGAATGGTGTCCTCGTCATGCTCGACGACGAGGACCGTGTTCCCCAGATCTCGCAGTCGCACCAACGTCTCGATCAGACGATGGTTGTCCCGCTGATGCAGTCCAATGCTGGGCTCGTCGAGCACGTACAGGGTGCCCACCAAGCCCGAACCGATTTGACTGGCGAGTCGGATGCGTTGGGCCTCGCCTCCAGCGAGCGTGGCCGCGGCGCGGGACAGCGTGAGATAGTCCAAGCCGACGTCCAAGAGAAATCCGAGGCGCGCATTGATCTCCTTGACCACGCGCTCGGCGATGATCCGGTCACGGTCCCCCAACTCGAGATCCTCGAGGAACTTTGCGGATGCCCCGATGGACATGTCGCACACCTCGCTGATGTTCTTGCCGGATACCCGCACAGCGAGCGATGATGGTTTCAGCCGCGCACCCTTGCACTTGCGGCACGGAACCTCGCGCATGTAGCTCTCGAACTGCTCACGGGAATAGTCGCTCTCCGCGGACTCGTGGCGACGTTTGATCCACGGAACGACGCCCTCGTACGAAGTCGAGTACTCCCGTGTGCGGCCGTAACGATTGCGGTACTTCACCATCAACGCGTCACCCGCACCGTTCATCACGATGCCGCGGTGTTTGTCCGACAACTTCGACCATTTGCGATCCATGTCGATGCCGAATTCCTCGGCCACCGCTTCCAGCATCCGGGTGAAGTACTGGGTGTGTGCCGACCGCCACGGAGCGATCGCTCCTTCGTTCAAGGACAGATCGGGGTCCGGAACGACGAGCTCGGGATCGACCTCGAACCGCGTCCCCAGCCCCAGACAGGACTCGCACGCACCGTAGGGGCTGTTGAACGAGAAGTTTCGGGGTGCGAGTTCCTCGAAACTCGTACCGCACTTCGGGCAGGCCATGTGTTGGGAGAAGGTGATCACTTCGCCTTGCCCACCGTCGGCCGACATCAACTCGATCGCCGCCACCCCGTCGGCCAACTTCAAAGCCGTCTCGAGACTGTCGGTCAACCGACGCTGGATCGAGGCCTTGCGCACCAGGCGATCGACCACCACGTCGATGTCGTGCTGTTCGTAACGCGCGAGCTTGGTGTCCCTCTTCAAGAAATCGGCGATCTCGACGGTCTCCCCATCGATCTTGGCCCGGGCGAAGCCCTGCGACACCAAGTCGGCGAGCAACGATTCGTACTCGCCCTTGCGTCCGCGCACGATCGGGGCGAGGACCTGGAATCGGGTGCCCTCGGGCAATTCCTGGATCCGATCGACGATCTGCTGTGGAGTCTGACGGGCCAATGGAGCGTCGTCCTTCCAGCAATGCTGGATCCCGATCCGCGCCCACAACAGACGCATGTAGTCGTAGACCTCCGTGATCGTGCCCACCGTCGAGCGCGGATTCTTCGATGCGGTCTTCTGGTCGATCGAGATGGCAGGCGACAGTCCTTCGATCACGTCGACGTCGGGTTTGTCCATCTGCCCGAGGAACTGCCGCGCATACGCGCTGAGCGACTCGACGTAACGCCGTTGGCCCTCGGCGTAGATGGTGTCGAACGCGAGGCTGCTCTTCCCGGAACCGGACAGGCCAGTCAGCGCAATCAACCGGTCGCGCGGAATCTCCAGACTGACGTTCTTGAGGTTGTGCTCGCGGGCACCGCGAACCACGATGCTGTCGGCCTGGGATCTGGGCGTGGACCGCCTCTTGGGAGCCGACTGGGAACGGGTCTTCTTCGTGCTCGCCACTTGTGCAGGTTACCGAGCGCTCAACGGGCGTCGCGAAGTTCGCGACGAAGATCCTTGATCTCGTCGCGCAACCTCGCGGCATACTCGAAACGCAGTTCGCTCGCCGCCTGATTCATCTCCTCCTCGAGCGTCAGGACGAGGCGCTCCAATTCCGACGAGGGCAACGCCTTCAGGTCTGCCACCACTCGGGCACGCTCGCGCCCCTGTCGCTCAGCCTTGCCCGGAGCCGTCACCCCCTCACTCGGACGAAGCACGTCGAGAATGTCTCCCACGGCCTTGCGGATGGTCTGCGGGTTGATGGAGTGCTCCTTGTTGTACGCGATCTGTCGTTCGCGACGTCGGGCGGTCTCGGAGATGGCAGCGTCCATCGCCTTGGTCCGCTTGTCCGCATACATCACGACTTGTCCGTTGACGTTTCTCGCCGCCCGCCCGATCATCTGGATCAACGACGTCTCGCTGCGCAGGAATCCCTCCTTGTCCGCGTCGAGGATCGCCACGAGCGATACCTCCGGGAGATCGAGTCCCTCCCGCAGCAGGTTGATACCGACGAGGACGTCGAACTCACCGAGGCGAAGCGCCCGCAGGATCTCGATTCGTTGGATGGTGTCGATGTTCGAGTGCAGGTAACGAACCCGCAGACCCTGCTCGATCAGATAATCACTGAGGTCCTCGGCCATCTTCTTGGTCAGGGTGGTAATGAGCACACGATCACTGGCTTCGATCTTGGCGTTCACGAGTTCGATGATGTCGTCGATCTGACCCTTGGTCGGCTTGACCACTACTTCCGGATCGACGAGTCCGGTCGGTCGCACGATCTGCTCGACGATCCGATCACTCAACTTGAGTTCGAAGTCGCTCGGCGTGGCGGACAGAAAGACACACTGGTTGATCCGTTTCATCGTCTCTTCGAAGCGCAGGGGTCGATTGTCCATCGCCGACGGCAAACGGAAGCCGTGCTCGACGAGCGTCTCCTTGCGACTCCGGTCGCCCGCGTACTGGCCGTGCAACTGCGGCACGGTGACGTGGCTCTCGTCCATCACGATCAAGAAATCCTTCGGGAAGTAGTCGAGGAGTGTGAACGGCGGCTCACCCGGAGACCGACCGTCGATGTGCATGGAGTAGTTCTCGATGCCGTTACAGAACCCGACCTCGGCCATCATCTCCAGGTCGTATTGCGTACGCATCTTCAGACGCTGCGCCTCGAGCAACTTCCCGTTCGACTCGAACCATTGCAGGCGGTCTCGCAACTCGACCTCGATGGCGCCCATCGCGCGCTTCATGCGTTCGTCACCCGCCACGTAGTGCGTGGCAGGGAAGATCACCATCTCCGAGTGTTCGCTCAGCGTCTCTCCGGTGAGCGCATCCACCACGGTGAGCCTTTCCACCGTGTCCCCGAACATCTCGATGCGCGTGACCGTCTCCTCGTAGGCCGGCTGAACCTCCACCGTGTCTCCTCGCACCCTGAAGGATCCGCGGCCGAGGGCCACGTCGTTCCGGTCGTACTGCAGATCGACGAGACGCCGCAGGATCGACCGCTGGTCGTAATCCACACCGACATGCAGCTCGAGCAGGTTTCCGCGGTATTCCTCGGGATTGCCCATCCCGTAGATGCCCGAAACCGACGCCACCACGATGGTGTCACGTCGCGTGAGAAGTGCGGCAGTTGCCGAATGCCGTAGGCGGTCGATCTCGTCGTTGATCGATGAGTCCTTCTCGATGAACGTGTCACTCGACGGAATGTACGCCTCTGGTTGGTAGTAGTCGTAGTAGCTCACGAAGTACTCGACCCTGTTCTCCGGGAAGAACTCCTTCATCTCTTGTGCGAGCTGCGCAGCGAGACTCTTGTTCGGGGCGAGGATCAGCGTCGGCCGCTGCACTCGTTCGATCGTCCACGCGATCGTCGCCGACTTGCCCGAACCCGTGATACCGAGCAACGTCTGGAATCGCTCACCCTTCTCGATCCCCTCCGCCAGAGCGGCGATGGCCTTGGGCTGGTCCCCTGCCGGCCGATACTCCGAGTGGACCTTGAACCAACCGCGGGTCGCTTCGCCAGCGCTCAACGCTGCGCACCGTGCTCGCGCAGACCGCTCATCCACGACCAGACGTCGTCCACGGACGACCGCAAATCATCCTCGTCGCCGGAGTTGTCGATCACCCGGTCGGCGATCTTCAGCCGATCCTCGCGCGTTGCTTGCCGCGCGATCCGCGCCCGCGCATCCGATTCGCTCATTCCCCGGGTCGACACCAGACGGGCGACGGCGAGTTCCTCCGGCAGGTCGACGACGACGACGCCATCGAGGTCGGACCGAGGGTTTTCGGCGAGAAGCGGAAAGTCGAGAACCACGACGTTCTGCGATTCTCGCTGCTCCTCGATCTGCCGCTCGACCTCCGCTCGAATCTTCGGCAGCATGATCCGGTTCAGGGCCGCAAGTTGATCCGGGTCCGAGAAAACGATGCCTGCGAGCCGGCTACGGTCGAGCGAACCGTCGTCAGCGATCACGCCAGGGAACCGTTCACCGATCTCCGCGAGCGCGGGCGATCCAGGTTGCTGCAGGTCACGGGCGACACGGTCGCCGTCGATCACTACCGCACCGTGATCGCGCAACAGCGCGGACACCGTCGACTTTCCCGAGCCGATCCCGCCTGTGAGCCCGATCAGGATCATCGACAGATCACCGCGACGGATGACGTGACGGGTTCAGCCTTGGTTTTCGCTCGCCGGTGCAGCCTCGCCGGATCCTTCGAAGTACTCCGACCATGCGGCCTCACGAGCACTGTCGTCACCACCGACCCAGTTGCCTTGATCGTCGATCTGGAACTGACCGCGATACTCCTCGGCCAACTCGCCACCCTCGGCCGCCTGCTTGATCGACAAACTGATCCGACGACGAGCGAGATCGAGATCGATGATCTTCACCCACAGCTCCTCGCCCGGTGTCACGACCTGCTCGGGCGCCTCGACGTGATGCGCCGACATCTCGGAGATGTGCACGAGACCTTCGATGCCGTCTCCGACCTGGACGAACGCACCGAACGGCACCAACTTGGTGACGCGGCCGTAGACCAACTGTCCGACTTGGTGTCCGTTGGCGAATTCCTGCCACGGGTCCTGCTGCGTGGCCTTGAGCGAGAGGCTGATGCGCTCGCGCTCCATGTCCACTTCCAACACCTTGACGGTGACTTCGTCACCGATGTTGACGACTGCGCTCGGGTTGTCGACGTGCTTCCACGACAGTTCCGACACGTGGATGAGACCGTCCATCCCGCCCAGATCGACGAACGCGCCGAAGGCGACGACACTCGAGATTCGTCCCTTGCGCACTTCCCCGACCTTGAGTTGCGTGAGGAACTCGTCGCGAGCGCCACGCTGGTTCTGTTCGAGGAGCGTGCGACGCGACAAGACGACGTTGTTGCGATTTCGATCGAGTTCGAGGATCTTCGCGGTGATCTTCTGTCCGATGTAGGGGCTCAGGTCGCGCACTCGGCGAAGTTCGACGAGGGACGCCGGAAGGAATCCGCGTAGACCGATGTCGACGATGAGACCACCCTTGACGACCTCGATGACGAGACCCTCGACGGTTCCGTCTTGCTCCTTGACTTTCTCGATGTCGCCCCACGCGCGCTCGTACTGTGCGCGCTTCTTCGACAGCAACAGACGACCTTCCTTGTCCTCGAGAGTGAGGACGAGGGTCTCGATCTTCTCGCCCACCTTGACGATCTCGGTGGGGTCGATGTCGTTACGGATGGAGAGTTCGCGGGCGAGGATCACACCCTCGGTCTTGTAACCGATCTCGACGAGGAGTTCGTCCTTGGTCACACGCACGACGGTTCCGGAGACGAGTTGGCCCTCCTTCAATTCGACGAGCGTGCCCTTGATGGCTTCCTCGAAAGGCTGAGTCAGGTCCCGCTCGGTGACCTTGCGCGGCGTGTAGTTGCCGTCCTGGTCGAAGGTGCCCATGGGCGGGGATTGCAGGGTCTGGAGATCGGTCACGGTGTTGCTTTCGGTGGATGGGAGAGATGGATGCCTCGCGGCAACTTCATCGGCGATGAAGCGGAGGAAACGCTACCAGTGGTCTCACCGCTCCCGTTCGGCCAACAGCAGGAACTCCGGGAGATCGGTGCTCGGCTCCCCGTCGCCGTACCGACCCGGTTCCACGCCGTGGATACGCACCCGCGACAGGCCGTGGTGCTTGGCCAGGAGGCGGAGTTCGCGCGGGGTGTAGCAGCCGGTCCACAGGGTCGTAGCGAGCGTGTGGCCCGCGGTGTCTCTGACCTCGGTCGACTCGATGCAGATGCCCCGATCAGGATCGAAATCGGCTTCGGCGAAGTGCTTGACGGCGAAATAGGAGTTGAACGCCGACAGTGCCACACGTCCGCCCGGTACCAACGAGGCGACCATTCCCGCGAAGACCTGCTCGTCTTCGCCCTCACCCACCATCAATCCGAAACCGCCTTGGCACAAACAGACGACCACGTCGAACGCACCGGTCCATCGACTCGGCAAGTGGCGAGCGTCATGTCGCTCGAATAACACGTCCAGGGACTCGTTCGCAGCCGACCCTCGGGCGATGTCGACGAACGTCGCAGAGATGTCGATTCCGGTCACCCGATAGCCCCGACGGGCGAACTCCAACGCATGTCGTCCCGGTCCGCACCCGACGTCCAGCACCGACATTCCCGACGACATGTCGAGTAGACGCTCGAGTGCATCGACCTCTTGTGTCGTTCCCTTGGTGAAGGAATACTGAAGGTACGCGGAGCCCATGTGCTCGGCCAGTGGCTCGAACCAGTGTTCGTGAGTTTGGTCCGATCCCTTGCCGACACTCAACTCTTCGCCGCGCCCCATGACTCTCCCCACGCGAAGTTCACCTCGAGTGGAACGAGCAGCGATGCCGCACCGCGCATCGCCGACAAGACCTCTCTCTCTGCCGCCTCCATCTCGTCGCGAGGCGACTCCACGATGACCTCGTCGTGAACCTGCAGGATCAAGCGACTCTTCATCTGCAGATCGTCCAGCACCGACTGGATCCTGACGAGTGCAATCTTGAAGATGTCTGCTGCAAGGCCCTGGATACCCGCGTTCATCGCCTGACGCTCGCCCACCTGGCGAATCCTGAAATTGTCCGAATTCAGCTCGGGAATCGGACGTCGACGACCGAAGAGCGTCTCGGTGAAGCCACGCTTGCGGGCCGTCGCCACCGCGTCGTCCATGTACTGACGGACACTCGGGAACGCCGCGAAGTAACTGTCGAGGATCTTCGTGGCTTCGTCGACACCGATGGCCAGCCGCTGACTCAACCCGTAGGCCTCCATTCCGTAGGCCAATCCGTAGGACACCATCTTCGCTTGGGAGCGTTGGTCCGCCGTCACCTTCCCTTCATCGACACCGAACACGCGCGCGGCAGTGGCCCGATGAATGTCCGCGCCGTTGGTGAATGCGTCGATCAGACCAGGGTCTTGAGCCAAGTGGGCGATGCACCGCAACTCGATCTGGTTGTAGTCCGCGACCAACAGGCGCCAACCCTTCATCGGAACGAACGCCTCACGAAATACCTTGCCCTCGTCCGAGCGAACGGGAATGTTGTGCAGGTTCGGTGCATCACTGCTCAACCGGCCCGTGCGGGCGACCGTCTGATTGAACGTCGCGTGGATTCGCCCGTCGTCGCCGACCGCCTCGAGCAGGCCGGTTCCATAGGTGGATCGCAATTTTTCCATCTCCCGGTAGCGCAGCAGCGGGTCGATGAATTCCGGCCATTCGTCACGAAGGCGCTCCAACGTCGCCGCGTCGGTCGAGAAGCCCGTCTTCGTCTTCTTTCCCGGCGTCAACTTCCGCTCGTCGAACAGGATCTGCCGGAGTTGGGCCGGTGAATTGACGTTGAACTCCTTGCCTGCGACTCGGTGGATCGTCGTCAGGAGCGAGCTCACCTCGCTCTCGAGGTGAGCATTGATGTCCTGCAGCCGAGCCTTGTCCACACCCACGCCGACGTGCTCCATGCGGGCCAG
>JBJTFU010000075.1:0-5550 GCA_046093585.1 Ilumatobacteraceae bacterium
TGCCGACGCGGAATCCGTGGTTGACCGGTTGCTGCACCGCGTTCGTCGTCACGCGACGATCGAGGCGTGGCAGGTTCGTGCGTGACGGCGTCGTCGTCGCGCGATACCGCCGCGAGTCCTCGCCAGAGTCGGCATTACGAGGGCCGAGGAGCAACTCGTCGTCACGCACGCGTGGAGTCGCACGCTGTGGGGTAACACTCAATACAACCCGCCATCGAGGTTCTTGAGCGAGATCCCAGACGAGCTCGTGCACAAGGAAGGCAGTGCCGACTCTGGCGAGGACTCGCGGCGGTATCGCGCGACAACGACGCCGTCACGCACGAACCTGCCACGCCTCGATCGTCGCGTGACGACGAACGCGGTGCAGCAACCGGTCAACCACGGATTCCGCGTCGGCAATGACGTCATGCATCCGACCTTCGGCGAGGGTGTGATCATCGACATTCGTGGCGAAGGTGAAAAGGCGGAGGCGACGATCAGGTTCGCAAGCGTCGGCACCAAGCACCTGTCGCTCGCGTGGGCGCCACTCAAGCTCGCCTAGTCGGAGCCGATCAGTCGCCGCGCAAGTCGATGAGCAGCGTCGTCTTGTTCTCGACGATCGGCCGCACGTCCATCGGCGGCATCAACTGCTCGACGGACAACGTGCGCCCGTCGCAGTCGGTGAAGGTGTGGGTCTTGGCGATCTGGGTGACGAGACACGACTCGTCGCGATCCGCCGGATAGGCGTAGTAGACCTGCCAACCCTTGGCCGGATCGTTGCCGTTGTGTTCGATCACGATCGAGCGAGTTCCGGTCGAGTCCCGCAGGTCGGGATAGAGAATTGGTCCGTCGGTGGCGACCGCCTCGGCGATGTCCTCGACGTTGCCGACGACGAAGGTGCGGTCGCCGGCTTGCACCTGGACCTCGGCCCGGTTGGTGGCGAACTCGGCCATCAGCCACGTGACCCCGAAGAGCGCGGCAAAGAACAGGATGCCCCCGACGATCGGGGCGACCGCTCGGGCCACGGGCGAGCGCAGGGAGGGTCGAGCCATGGATCAAGTGTGGCGCACGGGCTCTGCGTCGGTGCGGTCGTGGCGGGTGGGTATCGGTCACGGTGAACGGCGTAGGGTTTGTTTCTCGTGAAGCGTCCCTATCGCGTTGTAGTGGCCAAACCTGGCCTGGATGGCCACGATCGTGGCGCCAAGACCATCACGAGGGCGCTGCGTGACCACGGTTTCGAGGTCATCTACACCGGCCTCCATCAGACGCCCGAGCAGATCGCCGAGACCGCGCTCCAGGAAGACGTCGACGCCGTCGGCCTGTCGCTGCTGTCCGGCGCGCACCTCACGCTCTTTCCTCGCGTGATGGAGGAACTGCGGTCGCGTCAGTTGGGCGACGTGCTCATCTTCGGTGGCGGGGTGATTCCCGACGCCGATGCACGCGCGTTGCGCGACCAAGGAGTCGCAGAGATCTTCGGCCCTGGGTCGTCGCTGAAGGACATCGCGACGTGGTTGGAGTCGACGTTGGACGCACGAGAGTCATAGAAAGCCTCACACAATGGACCTGTTCGAATACCAAGGCAAGCAATACTTCGCGAAGTTCGGCATCCCGGTGTCGGCGGGTGGTGTCGCCCACACGGTCGACGAAGCCGTCGCCGAGGCGGAGAAGGCGAAGTATCCGGTGGTCGTGAAGGCCCAAGTGCAAGTCGGCGGCCGCGGCAAGGCGGGCGGCATCAAGCTCGCGACGAACGCCGACGAGGTGCGCCTGCAGGCGGGGAACATCCGCGGCATGGACATCGAGGGACACGTCGTCAAGCGCGTGTGGGTCGAACACGCCTCCGACATCGCCGAGGAGTACTACGCGAGTTTCACGCTCGACCGTGCCGCCAAGGCCCACCTGCTCATGTTGTCTGCGCAGGGTGGCGTCGACATCGAGGAGGTGGCGGCCAAGGATCCGACCGCGATCGTCAAGTTGCACATCAATCCGATCGACGGTCTGTCCACCGAGCGGGCCCGACAGGCGGCGCTCGATGCGCGGATTCCCGAACGTGCGCTCGACGGCGTTGCGTCGATCCTCGTCAAGTTGTACGAGTGCTTCACGAAGGGTGACTGTGACCTCGCCGAGATCAATCCGTTGATCTTGAAGCCGACGGGTGAAGTGCACGCACTCGACGCCAAGGTAAGCCTCGACAACAACGCGGCGTTCCGTCACCCCGAGTGGGCGGAGTACGCCGCGACCGAGGAACTCGACGCGCGCGAACAGCTCGCACGGGAAAAGGACCTGCAATACATCGGTCTCGACGGCACCGTCGGCATCATCGCCAACGGAGCAGGACTTGCGATGAGCACTCTCGACGTCGTCAACCAGGTCGGCGGCAAGGCCGCCAACTTCCTCGACATCGGTGGCGGCGCAAATGCCGAGCTGATGACGGCCGCGCTTGAGGTGATCAACTCCGACGCCAAGGTTCGCAGCATCTTCATCAACATCTTCGGCGGCATCACCCGCGGCGAGGAAGTGGCCAAGGGCATTGTCGAGGCGGTGAAGCGCGTGCAGTTGCGCGCCCCGATCGTCATCCGCCTGGACGGCACCAATGCAGAGGAGGGTCGGGCGATTCTTGCCCAGGCGGGGATCCCGGATTCGCAGTTGACGAGCAGGCCGACCATGTTGGAGGCGGCCCGCACCGCCGTCGAGTTGGCGAAGTAGGAGGGGACATGGCGATCTTCGTCAACGAACACACCACGGTCATCGTGCAGGGCCTCACCGGCGGTCAGGGACGCTTCCATGGTCTGCGCAACCGTGCATACGGCACAAAGGTCGTCGGCGGCGTGACGCCGGGCAAGGCCGGCCAAGACGTCGAGGGCATTCCCGTGTTCGACACCGTCGAGGATGCCGTCGCCGCAACCGGCGCGACCGCGTCGTTCATCGCCGTGCCACCGAAGGCCGCGCCAGCGGCGATCCTCGAGGCCGCACGTGCGGGAATCGGCTTCGTCGTGTGCATCACCGAGGGCATTCCTGCACAGGACGAGGCACGCGTCTATTCGACGTTGCAGCGCGACTATCCCGCGACGCGACTGCTCGGTCCGAATTGTCCGGGCATCATCTCGCCGGGGAAGTGCAACATCGGCATCACCGCAGGTGAGATTGCCGAGTTGCCGAGCGCGAAGGGTCCGAACGTGGGCATCGTGTCTCGCTCCGGCACGCTCACGTATCAGGCGCTGTATGAGCTCAAGCAGCAGGGAATTGGCGTCAGCACGTGCGTCGGCATCGGCGGCGATCCGGTGCCCGGCACGTCCTTCGTCGACTGCCTCGCCCAGTTCCAGGCGGATCCCGAGACGCACGCGATCATCATGATCGGAGAGATCGGTGGCTCGGCGGAAGAAGAGGCAGCAGAGTTCATCGCCAACCACGTGACGAAGCCGATGAGTGCATACATCGCCGGTGTGACCGCACCGGCCGGCAAGAAGATGGGTCACGCAGGAGCGATCGTCTCGGGCGGCAAGGGCACCGCACAGGGCAAGATGGATGCGTTGCGCGCTGCAGGCGTGCAGATCGGTCTGAACCCGACCGAAGCCGGTGCGTTGATGGCCGACATCGTGAAGAAACTTCGCTAGGAACCCACGCCACGACCGGCGAGCGGTGCGTCAGTACGCTTGACGTGCCCTCATGAATCGCGAGAACTCGTTGTCCTACATGCCCGGTCTCGACGGGCTGCGTGCACTGGCGGTCCTCGCGGTCATCGTCTACCACGCCAACAAGTCGTGGTTGACCGGAGGATTCCTCGGTGTCGAGGTGTTCTTCGTGATCAGCGGATATCTGATCACCCTGCTCCTCATCACCGAGTCCGAGCAGAACGACCGCATCTCGTTTCGTCACTTCTGGCTGCGCCGGGCACGACGCCTCCTTCCCGCATTGTGGACGCTCCTCGTTGGCGTGTGCGTCTATGCCTCCCTCTTCATGCGCGACGAACTCGGCAAGTTGCGAGGGGACGTGATCGCCGCGTTCGTCTACGGCTTCAACTGGTTCAAGATCTGGTCGAAGTCGAGCTACTTCGACTCCTCGCAGGTCGACCCGTTGCGTCACTTGTGGTCGCTCGCCGTGGAGGAGCAGTTCTACCTCGTCTGGCCACTGTTGATCGCCGTCGTGTTGCGCGTCTTCGGCAAGCGACTAGCGACGCTCGGAGGAATCTTCTTCGTCACCTCCGTCGGCATCGCGTGGTACGTGGCGGCGACCTATGCGCCTGGGTTCCCGGAGCCGACTCCGCTCGGATCGCCGGAGCACTTCGTTTCCATCTTCGGGCATGCAGCCCTCAAGATCGACTTCCTCTTCCTCGGCACACTCGGGCGCTCCGGCGGTCTCTTCCTCGGTGCTGCTCTGGCCTTTTGGTACCGACCATCGATGTACAACTCGAACTATCCCTCGAGTGATCGCCACGTGGTGACCGGCATCGGCATCGTCGGCATGGCTGCGCTCGTCGCGATGATGTGGCGATTCCAGGACGTCGCCGTGCGGACCGTGGAGTTGTCGGATGGCACCACCGAGGTCGTGCGGCGTGGTTATGACCCTCTGTTCCAGGGCGGGTTCCTCCTCGTCGGACTCGCCAGCCTGGCAGTGATCACCGCAGCCGTGCATCCGCATACGCCGATCGCCAAGGTGGTGCTCGGCAATCCCGTGTTCACCTACCTCGGGCGACGTTCCTATGGTCTCTACCTGTATCACTGGCCGGTCTTCCGCTTTGCCCGCGGTGCGGATCCGACGCCGATGTCAGTGGTGCAGTTCGTTGGACTCTGCTTGCTGATCCTTGCGATCACCGAGGCGTCGTATCGCTTCGTCGAGATGCCGATTCGCACCGGTCAGTTCTCCGAGTGGTGGCAAACGGTGCGCTATCCGCGCAACGACGCAGATCGACGTCGCCGACAAAACGTCGTGGCGATCGCAGTCGTCGCATCGGTGTCGCCCGTCTTTGGACTCGTGAGCGTCGCCGTCGGCACCGGCGAAGGTGAGGTCGCGGAGAGTCTGAAGGACAACGAACAGTTCGTGCAGAACCTCATCACCTCGACCACCGTGGCGACCGACCAAGGGGCACCGACGCAGACCACGACGCTCGATGGCCAGGTCATTCCGATCCTGGCGATCGGCGACTCGGTGATGCTCGGTGCAGCCAACGTGCTCACCCAGCGGGGGATCACGGTCGATGCACTGAAGAGCAGGCCATTTCGTCAAGCACTGGAGATCGCCAACTACGTCAAGTCGGTGAATCGTCTCGGCGACTTCGTCATCATCCATCTCGGGACCAACAACTACGTCGACGAAAAGACACTCGATGAGATCATGGTCCCCCTCGCCGACGTCGACCGCGTCGTGATGCTCACGACGCACGTGCCGAAAAAGCCGTGGCAGGATCCGAACAACGAGCTGATTCGGGCCATGCCAAATCGCTACGGCAACGTGACCGTCTTGGACTGGTACACGATCGCCCAAGAGCATCCGGAATATCTCTACAGCGACAAAATTCACCTGAACTTGGAGGGTCAGGCCGTCTACGCCGATCTCATCATGCAGGCGATCGGCAAG
>JBJTFU010000076.1:0-4189 GCA_046093585.1 Ilumatobacteraceae bacterium
GAGTTGAAGGGGTGGGACAAAGAGAAGCGTCGTGCCCGGGCGCTCGAGATGCTCGAGTTGGTGAAGTTGCCCGAGTTCGCGGAGCTCTATCCGTGGCAATTGTCGGGTGGTATGCAGCAACGCATCGCGATCGCCCGTGCTCTGGCCGCACACCCGCAGTTGTTGCTGATGGACGAGCCATTCGGTGCTCTCGACGAGATGACCCGCGAGTACATGCAGGGTGAGTTGCTGAGAATCTGCAAGGAGACGAAGACCACCGTCGTGTTCGTGACGCACTCCATTCCTGAAGCGGTGTACCTCTCCAACCGAGTCGTCGTGATGTCGCCACGACCGGGAAGAATCACCAAGCTGATCGACGTCGATCTCGGGCGTGATCGCTCCGAGGACACTCGCAATGCAGACGCGTTCTTCAACGGCATCACCGTGGTGCGCGAAGCACTGCGCGGCACCCACGACGATCACGCCAATGCGGTGCGCGGGGTGGAGGACCGCTGACCATGCCGACGGCACTCGCGCCGAGGCGAATGAGGACGGTCCTGCCGCCGCTCGTGTTCGGTGTGACGTTCCTCGCGCTATGGGAGTCGCTCGTCCGAGTTTTCGACTTGAAGCCGTATTTCCTCGCTTCACCGTCGAAGATCGTCGGCGAGTTCGTCGACAACGTCGGACTGATTTGGGATTCGTCGCTGGTGTCCGGCGGCAATGCCTTCGTCGGTTTGATCGTCGGAACCGTGCTCGGTGTCGCGATGTCCTTCGTGCTCAGTCGGTACCGATTCCTCGGTGAACTGGTCACGCCGCTCGCCATCGCCCTCAATGCCGTGCCGATCTTCGTCCTCGTCGCGGTGCTGAACAACATGTATTCGATCACGAGCGAGATTCCCCGCCGGTTCATGGTCACGCTCGTCGTCTACTTCATCGTGCTCGTCAACGTTGCCAAGGGGCTCACCCAAGTGAAGGGCACCCATGTCGAGTTGATGCGCAGCTACGCCGCAAGCGACTTCGAGATCCTGCGCAAGGTGCGTGTGCCGAACGCCAAGCCGTACCTCTTCACCGCACTCAAGATCGCGGCACCTGCTTCCGTGATCACCGCTTTCGTATCCGAGTACTTCGGTGGATCACAGAATGGGTTGGGCAGTCGAATCACGAGCAACATCGCGAACTCCCGTAACGCGACCGCCTGGGCCTACGTTTTGGGTGCTTGTCTGCTTGGGTTAGGGTTCTACATCATCTCCGTAGTGCTGGAAAACGTCACCCGTAAGGAGGGCGTTCCCGTCGCTACGAAGCAAGGAAAAATCAAGAGATAACACTGCAAATACAAGGGGACCGAGGTCCTCGGGGGAGAAACACACATGAGGAAATCACGCATCAAGTTCGCTGTTGCGGGCCTGGCCGCGTTGTCCTTGATCGCCGGAGCATGCGGCGGCTCGGATGACACGACCGACGAAGCAGCGACTGAGGAGACCACCGCTGAGGCGACCACGGAGGAGTGCACCGAGCTCACCCCCGTCAAGCTGCAGTTGCAGTGGTTCATCCAGGCCCAGTTCGCCGGCTACTTCGCCGCCCAGGACCAGGGCTTCTATGAGGACATGAGCATCGACGTGTAGATCAGCGAAGGTGGTGTCGACATCGTTCCGCAAACACAGCTCGCCAACGGCGACGTGGACTTCGCGATCTCGTGGGTGTCGAAGGCACTCGCGAGCCGTGCAGCCGGCGCGAACATCGTGAACATCGCCCAGGTCTTCCAGCGCTCGGGCACCTTGCAGGTGTCGTTCAAGGACGCGGGAATCACGAGCGTGGCAGATTTCGCCGGCAAGAAGATCGGTAACTGGGGCTTCGGCAACGAGTTCGAGATCTTCGCTGCATTGACCAAGGCTGGTCTCGATCCCGCAGCGGACGTCGAGCTCGTCCAGCAACAGTTCGACATGTCGGGTCTGCTCGCGGGTGACATCGACGCCGCCGAGGCGATGACCTACAACGAGTACGCAATGGTGCTCGAGACGGTCAACCCGGACACGGACAAGTTGTACACGCCGGAAGAACTCAACGTCATCTCGTATGAGGACGAGGGCGTGGGCATGTTGCAGGACGCCATCTGGGCCGACGGTGCTCGCTTGAGCGATGAGGCCTACCGTTCGACCGCGGTCAAGTTCGTAGCCGCCTCGCTCCAGGGCTGGGCCTACTGCCGTGACAACGTCGAGGCGTGCCGTGACATCGTCGTGGCCAAGGGCTCGAAGCTCGGCAACAGCCACCAGTTGTGGCAGATGAACGAGGTCAACAAGTTGATCTGGCCGGCCGCTGAGGGCGCGGGCTTCATCAACGCGGAGGCCTGGGACCGCACGGTGACCCTGTCGATGGAGGCGAAGAACCTCGAAGGCAAGACGGTGCTCGGTGCTGCGCCGGATGCAGAGTCCTACACCAATGACATCGTGGCGGAAGCGCACGCGCTGCTTGGTGAAATGGGCGTCGACATCACCGGCGAGGGTTACTCACCGATCACGGTGGAACTCGCCGAAGGCGGCAACTAAGCAGTAATTCGATCGGGGCGGGGAGCTTCGGCTCCCCGCCCTTTTCGCATTTACGGGTGGAGTCCGCGCATGCGGTGCGAGTCGGCGATCGTCTTCACGCCGAGCACGGTGGCGGCCAAGCGGTAGGGCAACCGGCTTTCCGTCGCGAACGAATGGAAGCGCTCGAAGGCACTGCGCATCAGGTCGATCACGCGGGCGTTCACCTCGGCCTCGTCCCATGACAAGTGCGCGAAGTTCTGACACTGCTCGAGGTACGAGCACGTCACGCCGCCGGCGTTCGCGTACACGTCGGGAATCACGACGACACCGCGTTCGGCCAGGATCAAGTCGGCAGTGGGGGTGAGCGGACCGTTGGCACCTTCGACCACCAAGTTGGCCTTCATTTCGTTCGCTTCTTTTTCGTGTACGGCATCGCCGAGAGCGCACGGCATGACGATGTCGCAGTCGAGTCCGAACACGGCGGGTGATCCTTCCAGCCCGCGTGCCACGACGTCACCGACTCCGGTTCCACACACTCCACGCGCGCCGTCGCGAATGGCCGTGTCGATCTTGGCGAGGTCGAGGCCGCCTGCGTGGTGCACGGTGCCGCTGACGTCGGAGAGCCCGATGATCGTGGCGCCTCGTGCGGCGGCGAGCCGCGCCGCCCACATGCCCACCTGTCCGTAGCCCTGAATGGCGATGCGCTGGCCGACGAGAGACTTGCCCTGCTTGGCGAGCATCAGCGCAGCGGCCTCCACGACGCCACGACCGGTCGCCGATTCGCGACCGAGGGAGCCGCCAAGTTCGATCGGCTTTCCCGTCACGACGCCGGGTGTGACGTGGCCGACACCCGTGGAGTATTGGTCCATGATCCACGCCATCACCTGGGCGTTGGTGCCGACGTCGGGCGCGGGAACGTCCCGATCGGGGCCGAGGAACGACGAGATCTCCGATACGTAGCGACGAGTGATCCGCTCGATCTCGCCCGTCGAGTACTGATTGGGGTCGAAACACACACCGCCCTTCGCGCCGCCGAGGGGCAGGTTGGCGATCGCCGTCTTCAGAGACATACCGATGGCAAGAGCCACCACCTCGTCGCGGTTCACCTCGTGGTGGTAGCGGATGCCTCCCTTGGCGGGCCCGCGGGTGGTGTTGTGATGCACGCGCCAACCGTGCAGGAGATCCCGACTTCCGTCGTCACGACGGAACGGAATGGAGACTTCGATGATTCGCCGGGGAGCGACGATCGTGTCGATCAGGCCCTCTTCGAGGTTCAACCAGCGTCCCGCCTCGCGGACTCTCAGCTCTGCTGCCTCGAGGGCGGAATGGTGCTGCACTGTGGAACTCATTGCTCTACCTCCAACGCGTATGTACCGCATCGAGGCTAGATCAACGCTCTTCGGTGGCGTGTCAGCAGATGCCGTGCAATGATGAACGAATGATGAACATTCCTGACGACAGTGAAGAGAAGAAAGAAATTCTCGACCTCAACGATGACGGCAAAGTTTCGTTGAGCGAGACCTTGCGTGCCGAAGCGGGATTGATCGAAGAGTTCACCAAGGAGAAGTCACGACGTGGCGGCGTCGTGGGTTGGCCCTCAGTATCCGGTACGAGGATGGCGTGCTCGTGCAAGCCGCAACACGCGGTGACGGGAAAGTGGGTGAGGACGTCACCGAGAACGTGAAGAC
>JBJTFU010000077.1:0-13998 GCA_046093585.1 Ilumatobacteraceae bacterium
GTCAAGCCGGAGGTCGCGGGTTCGAGTCCCGTCGGGACCGCTGAGTCAGTGTTCGCACTGCTCATGGTCGGGTAGCTCAGTTGGCAGAGCACGCGCCTGAAAAGCGCGGGGTCACCGGATCGACGCCGGTCCCGACCACCATCTTCGTTTCGTCCCGCAATCATGCGGGGCGAACACGCACCAGCGTTTCTTGGGCGACCGTGGCGACGTGTTCGCCATTTGCTGTGAACACGAAGCCGTAGGCAAGCCCACGGCCGTTCACGTAGTTCATGCACGACATCTCGTAGAGATGCCATTCGTGAGCGACGACGGGTCGGTGGAACCAAATCGTGTGATCGAGACTCGCGCTGAAGCGTCGACCCTCCTCCGTCGCTCGTTGAAACTCGGGAATGCCGTTCACCACCGACTCCGTCGGCAAGTCATCCGACATGTAGGCAAGCGCACAGCGATTGAGGAGTTCTCCATTCAGGGGTTGCGCAGTACGCATCCATGCCGCGGTTCTACCGATCCCCCCGCGAGAAGTGAGGAAGGCTTCCCCCATCTCCAGTGACCGCCGCTGGAACAGCGGGCTCCACGTCGCATCGGCCACCGCATCGGGAGACGGGAAATCATCGGCGAGTGCGACTGGCGAGACGTCGACCGTCTCTTCCTTGCGCTGGAACGATGCTTCGAGATTGAGGATTGCTTCGCTCTGTTGCGTGGCCATCACTCGACGCGTGCAGAAACTTCTTCCGTCGCGAACGCGATCGACCGCGTATTCCACCTGTTCTTGGTTGTTGCCTCGACGAATGAAGTAGGCGCGCAACGAATGCGGCAGCAACTCGCCGTCGACCGTCAGTGCTGCAGCGCGGAGCGCTTGCGCGACGATGTGGCCACCGAACAGACCACCCCACGGATATTCCCTGCCAATACCAGTGAACGAGTCGTCGCCCGTTGGCTGAAGGTCGAGTAGCGCCTCGAGTTCCATCGTCGACCTACTCGACGACCAACACCATCAACACTTCGCCCGTCACGTGGCTCTCCACTTCGAAGGTGCCCGCTTCGTCGGCAACGAACTCGAAGATCGCTTCTTCGCCGGCAGGCAGATTGCCCCCGCCAAGGTCATATCCGTGCAGGTGGATCTCGTCGTCCTCGTTGGGATTGACGAAGAACAGCCGAACGGTGGAGCCCTGGGTGACGGTGAGTGTCTGATCGGGACCCGAGTTCTCCCCGACCACCACCTTGAACTCCGTGACGTCGGTCATTTCGCCGACACTCTCGGTGGTGTCGTCGACGACGATCTCGTCGGCTGCGGTATCGACGGTGGACTCGTCGCTCGATCCACAACCAACCATAAGCACGGGCACGACGAGGAACATTGCGAGGGGTTTCATGACCCGAAACCATACCCAAGGTCGGGTGCGGTGAGCATCGGGCGATAGTCGATTCCCGCTGCACGCGCCATCGCCTCACACGTGCCACCGCGATCGACGATCACCGTGATGAACACGGGCTCGGCACCGAACTCGCGTACCGCGGCAACTGCTTCGAAGATCGATGTGCCTCTCGTCACCGTGTCCTCGACGATCGCCACCTTGTCTCCGGGCTGCAGTGCCCCCGCAATGCGGCCCGTGATGCCGTGATCTTTCGCTTCTTTGCGCACACTGAAACTGCGGAGCGATCGGCCGCGCTCTGCAGCGACGGCGGCAATTCCGAACGCAACGGGATCTGCGCCCATCGTGAGCCCGCCGATCGCCGTCACTTCCGGTGGGATCAACTCCAAGGCAACGCTCGCCACGTGACGGATTCCGTCTGGACGACACGCGGTCTGTTTGGTGTCGAGGAACCACTCACTCTTGCGGCCCGACTTCAGGGTGAAGTCGCCGCGCTTCAACGAGTGTTCGAGCACGTGCGCCCGCAACGCAGTGCGCAGTGGGTCGAGTGGGGGCAACGACTCGCTCATGCGAGGTGGGCGATCGCGTCCACGGCACGACCGGCGTGCTGCACCAGGCGCGCCTCGTCGAACAGACGATCGAGTTGCGCGTGGATACCGGCAAAGCCACCATCCCCGCTCACGACCTCGCGCAGATGACGTTTCTCGGACTGCGCCTTCGTCGCTGCGTTCTGCACCAACCGATAGGCCTCGTCGCGCGACAAACCCGCATCGACGAGTGCGAGGAGTACCGATTGTGAGTAGGTGAGCCCCAGTCCGGCGTCGATGTTCTCGCGCATCCGAACCGTGTCCACCTCGAGTCCCGTCAGGAGACCGTTCAGTCGACGCGTCATGTAGTACGCGAGCATCGCCGCGTCGGGGAGGATGATCCGCTCGGCCGACGAATGCGAGATGTCACGCTCGTGCCACAGCGCCACGTTCTGCATTGCCGTCGTCACGTGTCCGCGCAACACGCGGGACAATCCCGTCAAGGTCTCCGCTGAGATCGGGTTGCGCTTGTGTGGCATGGCGGAGCTGCCCTTTTGTCCGCGGCCGAAACCTTCCCGCACTTCACCCACCTCGGTGCGCTGGAGATGCCGCAGTTCGACGGCGATCACCTCGATGGTGTTGCCGAGGCTCGCGCACGCCGTCACGAAGTCGGCGTGACGGTCGCGAGAGATGACCTGGGTGGCAGGAACGGGTACGAGGTCCAGCCGCTTTCCGACTTGCTCTTCCACTCGTGGGTCGACGTTGGAGTAGGTGCCGACGGCTCCGGACAACTTGCACACGGCGATCGAGTCGCGGCTTGCACGCATACGGGCTCGGTCGCGATCCAACTGCAATGCCCACAGGGCCAACTTTGCGCCGAACGTGGTCGGTTCGGCATGCATGCCATGCGTCCGCCCCATCATCACGGTGTTCCGATGTTCGATCGCTCGTCGTGCTGTCGTACCAATCAACTCATCGAGCGCGCCGATGATCAAATCTGCAGCGTCGCGCAGCATCCAACACCACGCAGTATCGACCACATCGCTCGACGTGAGTCCGTGATGGATCCACGCGCCGTGTGGCTGTCCGATCGCGGCCTGCACGACGTCGACGAACGCGGCGACGTCGTGATTCGTGATCGCCTCGCGTTCGCTCACGCTGCGCACGAATCCTTCGTCCACCTGTGGCGCATTTTGCCTGCACGACGTGGCTGCCTCTGCGGGGATCACGCCGAGGCTCGCTTGCGCCTCGGTGGCGAGCAGTTCGATCTCCAGATAGCGGGCGAATTTCCCCGCGTCCGAGAAGATCGCCTGCATCTCCGGCGTCGAGTAGCGATCGATCATGTGCGCACCACACAGTCATCGCGCTCGGGGCCGACGCCGATGATCGTCACGGGCACACCGACGTGTCGTTCCACGAGTTCGACCAATCGTCGTGCGCCGTCGGGCAGCTCGTCATAGGTGCGATGCGAACGCAGATCCGTCTTCCATCCCCGAATCTCTTCATATTCGGGGGTTGCGTCGGCGAGCGTGGCGACATCGTCGGGATACCCCGGCAGGAGCCGTCCGCCCACGCGATAGGCGGTGCACACCTTGATCGTGTCGAAAGTGTCGAGCACGTCGAGTTTGGTGAGCGCGATCTCGCTCAACGAATTCAGGCGCACCGCGTGGCGCAACATGACCAAGTCCAACCAACCCGGACGACGCCGACGGCCCGTCACCGTCCCGTATTCATGCCCGATGTCGACGATCGCATCGCCGAGTTCACCCGACAGTTCGGTGGGGAACGGACCCGCTCCCACCCTCGTCGTGTAGGCCTTGGCGATGCCGATCACCCGATCGATCAACCGCGGGCCGAGGCCCGAGCCTGCACTCGCCCCACCCGCGGTCGGATTCGACGACGTCACATATGGATACGTGCCGTGATCGAGGTCGAGGAAGGTGGCTTGCGCTCCCTCGAGCAACACGCGTTTGCCGTCGTCGAGTGCGTCGTGCAGCAGGTTGACGGTGTCGGTGAGATACGGAAGCAATCGTCGACCGAGCGCGGTGAAGCGTTCGACCGCCTCTTCGACGTCGACAGCAGCACCGCCCATTGCCGCGACTTGTCGGTTCGCCTCGAGTGCCCGATCACGAACCCTGCTCGCAAACCTTGCCGAGTCGCGCACCTCGCCGGCGCGAATACCGACTCGGAGGGTCTTGTCTGCGTACGCGGGACCGATTCCCTTCAGGGTCGTGCCGATCTTCGAGTCTCCCCGCACGTTCTCGAGCGCGGCATCCATGGCTTGATGCCACGGGAAAATCAACTGCGCGAGGCTCGACACTCGCAGACGTGAGCACGACACGCCGCGACCTTCGAGTTCGTCGATCTCCTTGAACAGCGTCGGGAGATCCACGACGACGCCGTTGCCGATCACCGGCGTGACGTGTTCGTAGAGCACCCCGCTCGGAACGAGCTGCAGCGCGTAACGCTGGTCGCCCACCACCACGGTGTGTCCCGCGTTGTGACCACCTTGGTACCTGACCACGTAGTCATGTTCGGCGGCCAAGAGATCGATGACTTTGGCCTTGCCCTCATCGCCCCACTGCGTACCTACGACAACTGCTACGGGCATCAAACGCTCCTGCGTATGTGGGGAACGTAATTGGATCCTACTGACCGAAATGCGACTTGTCAGCCGACTGGCACGGGGGAAACACCCACATGGAGTTCACCGTCCACGACGTCGACCGTGACCATGTCGTTCTCCTTGGCCTTGCCCTCGAGGATCAGCATGGCCGCCGGGTCCGCGATCACCTTCTGGATGAGTCGCTTCAGTGGGCGGGCGCCGAACTCTGCGTCGTAGCCGCGCTCTGCGAGCAAGACCCGTGCCGCTGGGGTGACGGCGAGCGTGATGCCGCGTTCGCCGATCCGATCGATCAGAAGTTGCAGCTGGATCTCGACGATCGCACCGAGATCCTCCTTCGTCAGACTCCGGAAACGCACGATCTCGTCGATGCGGTTGACGAACTCGGGCTTGAAGTATTCGATCGGTTCACCCGGCAAGTTGCTCGTCATGATCAACACGGTGTTGGTGAAGTCGACCGTGCGACCCTGGCCGTCGGTGAGTCGCCCGTCGTCGAGCACTTGAAGCAACACGTTGAACACCTCGGGGTGAGCCTTCTCGATTTCGTCCAACAACACCACGCTGTATGGACGGCGACGCACGGCTTCGGTGAGTTGGCCGCCTTCGTCGTATCCGACGTAACCCGGCGGCGCACCGATCAAACGACTGACTGCGAACTTCTCCATGTACTCGGCCATGTCGATACGCACCATCGCCTTCTCGTCGTCGAAGAGGAACTCCGCGAGCGCCCGCGCGAGTTCCGTCTTGCCCACACCGGTGGGACCGAGGAACATGAACGAGCCGATCGGTCGATTCGGATCGGACAGGCCGGCCCGACTGCGACGAATGGCGTTCGCCGTCGCCTCCACCGCCTGATCCTGACCGATCACGCGTTGGTGCAGGAGTTCCTCGAGATGGACGAGCTTGTGCATCTCTCCTTCCATCAGTCGACTAACCGGAACCCCCGTCCACTTCGAGACCACTTCTGCGATGTCCTCGGCGTCGACCTCTTCTTTGAGCATCCTCGTCGTGGACTGCAGTACGTCGAGCTGTTCAGTCGCGTCATTGATCCGACGCTCCACTTCGGGGATCCGGCCGTACCGAATCTCCGCGGCCTTCTCCAGATCGCTCTCGCGCTCGACTTGGGCGCGCAGTGACTCCAGTTCTTCCTTCAAGGTACGAATCGCGGAAATCGCCTGACGCTCGGCCTCCCAGTGTTCGCGCATCTCGGCCGACTGCCGCTGCAACTCCTGCAACTCGTCGTTCAACGACTCCAGTCGCTGCTTGGATGCTTGATCGGACTCCTTCTCGAGCGCGACCCGTTCGATCTCGAGTTGCAGGATGCGACGCTCGACGACGTCGATCTCCGTGGGCAGAGAGTCGATCTCGATGCGCAGGCGACTCGCCGCCTCGTCGACGAGGTCGATCGCCTTGTCCGGCAGGAAGCGATTGGTGAGGTAACGATTCGACAGCACGGCAGCGCTGACGAGGGCACTGTCTTGGATGCGTACTCCATGGTGCACCTCGTAACGCTCGGCGAGTCCGCGCAGGATGGCGATCGTGTCCTCCACACTCGGCTCGCCCACGTAGACCTGCTGGAAGCGACGCTCCAAGGCGGCGTCCTTCTCCACGTACTTGCGGTACTCGTCCAGCGTGGTGGCACCGATCATGCGCAATTCGCCTCGGGCGAGCATCGGCTTGATCATGTTGCCAGCGTCCATCGCGCCCTCCGCACCGCCGGCGCCGACGAGGGTGTGGATCTCGTCGACGAAGGTGATCACTTCACCCTGCGCATCGGTGATCTCCTTCAACACCGCCTTCAGGCGCTCCTCGAACTCCCCGCGGTACTTCGCACCGGCGAGCATCGAGCCGAGGTCGAGCGAGACCAGTCGTTTGTCGCGAAGTCCCTCGGGCACGTCGCCCGACGCGATGCGCCGGGCCAACCCTTCGACGATCGCCGTCTTGCCTACACCAGGCTCACCGATCAATACCGGGTTGTTCTTCGTTCGTCGCGACAACACCTGGATCACGCGACGGATCTCCTCGTCGCGTCCGATCACCGGATCGATCTTCCCGTCGCGCGCGCGAGCGGTGAGATCGACGCCGTACTTCTCCAGCGCCTGGAACTGCTCTTCCGGATTCTGCGACGTGACGCGATGCGAACCGCGCACCTCGCGCAGCGCCTGCAACATCTCCTCCGAACCAACACCGACTCGCTGATTCATCGCGAGGAGCAGGTGTTCGACGGACAGATAGTCGTCCTTCAGGTCACGGCGCACACTGTCCGCGTTGGCGAACACGTTCGACAGTTCACGATTCATCCGAGGCTCTGCACCACCGGTGGTTTTCGGCATCTTCGCAATCGCCTCGTCGGCGCGATCGCGCAGCATCGTGGCGGCGACGCCGAGCTTCGCGAGGACGGCAGGCACCGCCGTGTCGGTCTGACTCGCAACGGCCGACATCACGTGGTCGACGGTCAACTCGGGATTGCCGTTGACGGATGCCGTCTGCATCGCCGTGGCGACGGCTTCGCCCGTCTTGATCGTCCATCGTTTCGGGTCGAGTGTCATTTGTCGTCACCTCCGAAGATGCTCGGACGGCGACCGAACACGGTCACCGACTGGCGGAGTGGAACTATTTCGTACCGCCGTTCGGTCGATGCGCGGCGCAGTTCGGCTTCCAGTTCGAGCACACGCTCACGCAGCTGCGTCACTTCGGCTTCGAGTTCGAGCAACTGACGGATTCCTTCCAGGCTGACGCCCGCCTCGGCAAGTTCAGCGATGCGCTGCAAGCGGCGAATGTCGGCGTTGCTGTAGCGACGATTGCCGCCTTGGGTGCGCGCGGGTTGCAGGAGGCCGCGTCGCTCGTAGATCCGCAGAGTCTGAGGGTGCACTCCAGCGAGTTCGGCCGCCACCGAGATCACGTAGACGGCATGTGTTTCACGATTCATCGTTTACCCCTTTCCACTTTTCGTTGCAGACGGCATGAGATGGCTCCGTGGGGACGTCGATTGCACGTCGACGAACCGCTTGATCGCCGCCCGTTCCTCGTCGGTCAACGTTTGCGGCACCACCACGTTCACGGTGACGATGAGGTCTCCCGCATCGTTTGCGGTGACGACACCCTTGCCCTTCACCCGATGTCGAGATCCGCTCTGTGTTCCCGCCTTCAACCGCAGTGTGACCGCAGGACCGTCGAGCGTGGGGACGTCGACGTCACCACCGAGCGCCGCTTCGGCGAAGGTGATCGGCAGGTTGACCGTGAGGTTCGTCCCGTCGCGTCCGAACACGGGGTGCGGGGCGACCGCGCACTGCACGAACAGGTCGCCGGCAGGGCCGCCGTTGCGACCCGGTGTGCCCTTGCCCTTCAGCCTGATGCGTTGTCCGTCGAGTACTCCTGCGGGAATGCGCACCTTCACTTCGCGCGCCCGACGTTCGATGCCGGTTCCCCGACACGTTGCGCATGGGTACTCGATCAACACGCCTCGCCCCGAACAACGCGGGCATGGTGACGAGAACGCGAACGGACCTTGATTGTCTTCCACCACGCCGCGGCCGTAACACTCCGGGCAACGCTGCGGCGTCGTGCCGGGTCGAGCACCCGAACCCGAGCAGCCAGAACAATCGGAGTCCGCAGTGAGGTGCAGCGACGTCGTGATGCCGTGGACCGCCTCTTCGAACCGCAGTGAGAGCGTCGCCTCGATGTCGCCCCCACGACGAGGCCCGGCGCCGCGTCGACGTTGGCCGCCGAACACCTGACCGAACAGATCGCCGAGCCCCTCGCCTCCGAAGTCCGATGGATCGAAGCGGAACGATCCTCCACCAGGACCGAAAGCCCCTGGGCCCATCTGCCGAACTTCGTCGTATTCCTTGCGTCGCGACTCATCACCGAGCACGTCGTAGGCGGCGGACACTTCCTTGAACTTCTCCTCGGCTGCCGCGTTGTTCGGGTTGGCGTCGGGGTGATACTGCCGCGCGAGTTTGCGATAGGCCTTGGTGATCTCCTTGGCCGAAGCGTCCTTGGCCACGCCGAGCACGGCGTAGTAGTCCTTCTCGAACCACTCGCGCTGAGCGGTCATCCCTTCACCTTCACCATCGCCGCGCGCAACACGCGACCCTTCCACTTGTATCCGGTGCGCAACACTTCGGTCACCACGCTCGGGCCGCCGTCACCATCTTCGTGCAGCACTGCTTCGGCGAGCTCGGGATCGAATTCCTTGCCTTCCAGATCCAGCGCTTCGAGACCCTGCTTTTGCAGCGTTCCGAGCAATGACGACCAGATCGGTTCGACTCCTTCGACCCCGTGGGCCACTGCGGCCTCACAAGCGTCGAGCACGGCGAGCATCTGCTCGACGAGACGCCCGCTTGCGCGATCCACCTCGTCGGAGAGTTGCGTCGCTGCGCGCTTGCGGTAGTTCTCGAAGTCGGCCTGGACGCGCAGCGCGATGTCCTTGAACTCGTCGCGCTCGCGCCGCAGGATGTCGGTCTCGCTCTCCTCGATCGTCGTCTCCACCGATTCCTCGATGGGGACGATCTCCGTCTCCTCGTTCGACATGACGTCTACTTCTCGTCGACGATCTCGGCGTCGACGATGTCGTCGTCACTCGAAGTCTGACCACTCGCCGAAGTTCCTGCGGCGTTGGTGTCGCGGGCTGCTGCTTCGTACAGCTTCTGACTGAACGCTTGGCTGGCGGTCATCAGCTTCTCCGTCACTTCCTTGATCGCCGCAGAGTCGGTGCCTACAAGAGCGGTCTTGAGGTCGGCGAGCGGGCCTTCGATCGCCTTGCGCTCGTCCTCGCTCACCTTGTCGCCCTGCTCCTTCAACACCTTCTCGGTTTGGTACACGAGCGAGTCCGCGTTGTTGCGAATCTCGGCTTCCTCACGACGCTTGCGGTCTTCTTCTGCGTGTGCCTCGGCGTCCTTGACCATCTTGTCGATGTCGTCCTTGTTCAGCGACGACTGACCGGTGATGGTCATCGACTGCTCCTTGCTCGTGGCGCGATCCTTCGCCGACACGTGCACGATGCCGTTGGCATCGATGTCGAAGGTCACCTCGATCTGCGGCACGCCTCGCGGTGCCGGCGGCAGATCGACGAGCTGGAACTTGCCGAGCGTCTTGTTGTAACCCGCCATCTCGCGTTCGCCTTGCAACACATGGATCTCCACCGACGGTTGCATGTCCTCCGCGGTCGTGAACACTTCGGTGCGACGGGTCGGGATGGTGGTGTTGCGCTCGATGAGCTTCGTCATCACGCCACCCTTGGTCTCGATACCGAGCGACAGCGGTGTCACGTCGAGCAACAGCACGTCCTTCACGTCGCCGCGCAACACACCGGCTTGGACGGCGGCACCGACGGCCACCACTTCATCCGGGTTGACCGTGCGGTTCGGCTCCTTGCCCGTGAGGCTCTGCACGAGATCCTGCACGGCGGGCATCCGAGTCGAGCCACCAACGAGGATCACGTGGTGGATCTGTCCCTTGGACAAACCGGCATCGGTGATCGCCTGCTCGAAAGGCTTGCGACAGCGCTCGATCAGGTCGGCCGTCATCTCCTGGAACTTGGCACGCGACAACGCCTCATCGAGGTGCAGCGGACCATTCGCCGTTGCGGTGATGAACGGCAGGTTGATCTGCGTCTGCTGAGTCTGCGAGAGCTCGATCTTCGCCTTCTCCGCTGCTTCCTTCAGACGCTGCATCGCCATGCGATCGGCCGAGAGGTCGACACCGTGCGCGGACTTGAACTGCTGCACGAGCCAGTCGATGATGCGCTGGTCCCAGTCGTCACCACCGAGGTGCGTGTCGCCGTGCGTACTCTTCACTTCGAACACGCCATCACCGATCTCGAGCACGCTCACGTCGAACGTGCCGCCTCCGAGGTCGAACACGAGGACCGTTTCGTCCTCCTTGCCCTTGTCGAGTCCGTACGCGAGTGCTGCAGCAGTCGGTTCGTTGATGATGCGCAACACTTCGAGACCGGCGATCTGGCCGGCTTCTTTCGTGGCGGTGCGTTGCGCATCGTCGAAGTACGCAGGCACGGTGATCACTGCTTGCGTGACGGTGTCGCCGAGGTACGCCTCCGCATCGCGCTTCAACTTCATCAACGTGCGTGCGCTGATCTCCTGCGGGGTGTAGCGCTTGCCGTCGATGTCGTCGGACTTCCAACTCTCACCCATGTGTCGCTTGATCGAACGGAACGTGCGATCAGGATTGGTGATGGCTTGACGCTTGGCCACTTCGCCAACGAGTACTTCGCCGGCCTTGGAGAAGGCCACCACCGAGGGGGTGGTGCGGGCACCTTCCGAGTTGGGGATGACGACCGGTTCGCCGGCTTCCAGTACGGCGACGACTGAGTTGGTGGTTCCGAGGTCGATTCCGACGGCCTTAGGCATGGGGGCTCCTTTGTTGGGGACGGGTCACGTCATGTAGGGGGTATTCAGGCTCCACACCATACGGCTGGGTCTTTACCCTTGACAACCCCTGCTCCACAAATCTTGAGTGAAGTACGCTCAACATTTGTCACAGCCGAGCAAAACGGCAGAGGGACCTACCATGTCCCCATGCCTGGCACCCTGGTCCTCCTCCGCCACGGCCAGAGTACGTGGAACGCCCTCAATCTCTTCACCGGCTGGCACGACGTACCCCTCACGGACCAGGGCGTGGCCGAAGCCAAAGCCGCAGGACGGGTGATGCGTGAGGCCGGGCTGCGCTTCGGTGCCGTGCACACGAGCCTGCTGCGGCGCGCCATCGACACCAATCGTCTGGCCCTCGAGGAACTCGGCCAATCCGACGCCTCGATCCAGAGGAGTTGGCGATTGAACGAGCGTCACTACGGCGCGCTCCAAGGTCTCGACAAGAAGGCCACCTCCGAACTCCATGGCCCAGAACAGACCTTGTTATGGAGGCGCAGCTTCGACGTTCCGCCACCGCCCGTGGATACGACCAGCCCTGAGCACCCGTTGAACGATCCCACGTATCGACGACTCGTGGATGAAGGCCTCGATCCGACGTTGCTTCCGGCGACCGAGTGTCTGAAGGACGTGCTCGAGCGCGTGCTGCCCTATTGGAACGACGAGATCGTGCCGCAACTTCGTGCGGGTACCAACGTGCTCGTCACCGCGCACGGCAACTCACTCCGCGCATTGATCATGCACCTCGAGTCGATGACCGCGGAGGCGATCGTCGACTTCAACATGCCGACCGGCGTACCGCGCCTGTATGAATTCGACGACGCGATGAGGGTGCGCGCAGTGAAATTCCTCGGTGATCAAGAGGCGATCGCCAAGGCTGCAGAGGCGGTCGCTCGGCAAGCGGGGCACTAGGTTTTATGGCGATGGAAACTGCACCAACCGAAAAAGCATCGCGCCGTCTCAAGCCTTATCAGATGTCGATCGGGCTCGGCGTGGGAATCGGCGTGTTCACCATGGTCTCGGGAATCCTTCCCCTGATCACGGGCTGGAAGAACGAATCGCCGATCCACCGCGAAGTGTTCGGTGGCATCCCCGGTCCATTGAAGATCGCGTTCTACACGGTCATTCCCGTGATGTTGATCTGGGGTTCGCTGCGCTTCGCCGACCGCATCCGCAACTGGGAGCGCGGCGCACCGGACAATCGCAAGACCACCAAGAAGAACGTCAAGCGCCGTCTCGCTGACTTCCGTGCCGGCGTGTACATGCGGACCTTGCTGCGCGACAGTGCCGCAGGCCTGATGCACTCGATGATCTACTTCGGTTTCCTCGTCCTGCTGGGCGTCACCACGGTGCTCGAAGTCGACCATCAGATGCCGCCGGCACTCAAGTTCCTCCACGGCGACGTGTACAAGGCGTATGCCTTCGTCGGTGACTTCGCTGGTCTCGTGTTCGTAGGTGGTGTGTTATGGGCCATCGTGCGCCGTTACGTACAGCGGCCGTATCGCATTCGTATCAAGTCGAAGCCGGAGCACGCGCTCATCCTCGGTGTGCTGCTCGCCATCGGCGTCAGCGGCTACGGAGCAGAAATGTTCCGCATCGCCGAAGGTCAGGCCGCCGGCGAGAACCTCGACTACGAGAAGTGGAGCTTCATCGGTTACCCACTTGCCCAACTCGTCAACGGTGCGTCTGCCGACACGTTGGCGCTGTGGCACCAAGGTTGGTGGGTCTTCCACGTGCTCACGTTCATCGCGTTCCTGGCGATCCTGCCGGTGACGATGTTGCGCCATGTGTTCACTTCGCCGCTCAACATGTACCTGAAGGACCGCAACCGTCCTAAGGGTGCGATGAAGGCGATGCCGAACCTCACGGAGACGTCGCTCGAGACGTTCGGTGCCCATGTCGTCGAAGACTTCACCTGGAAGCAACTGCTCGATCTCGATGCCTGCACCATGTGCGGCCGTTGCACGAGCGTGTGCCCCGCACACGCCACCGGCAAGCCGCTCGATCCGCGCGAGATCGTATTGAAGAGCGGTGAGGTCATGGCCGCCACTGCGGCACATGCCCCAGGCGGCAAGGTGTCGCCGCCGCTCAGTGTCGACGCAGAGATCACCGTCTCGGCCAACTCGTTGTTCGAGCGCATCACCGCCGAAGAAGTGTGGGCCTGCACCTCGTGCAAGGCGTGCGACGAGATCTGTCCGGTGAACATCGAGATCCTCGACAAGATCCTCGACATGCGTCGCTACCTCGCGCTGATGGAGAGTGACTTCCCGGCGGAACTCGGCAACGCGTACCGCGCGATGGAGAACCAGGGCAACCCATGGGGCATGAACCAGGGCGACCGTGCCGAGTGGGCGAAGGATCTCGATGTCGAGGTGCTCGATCCCTCGGCCGCGTTCAACCACGAGTACCTCTACTGGGTGGGCTGCGCCGGTTCGTTCGACGACAAGAACAAGAAGGTCACCCAAGCGATGGCCAAGTTGCTCAAGCGTGCGGGAATCGACGTGGCCATCCTCGGCCCGAGCGAGATGTGCACTGGCGACAGCGCCCGTCGATCGGGCAACGAGTACCTCTTCCAAATGTTGGCGATGCCGAACATCGAGATGCTGAACGGTATGGGCGTACGCAAGATCATCACGCAGTGCCCGCACTGCTTCAACACGCTTGCCAACGAGTACCCACAACTGGGTGGCAACTACGAAGTGATCCACCACTCGCAGTTGCTCGAACACCTCATCGACTCCGGCAAGTTGGACGTCTCGAGTGCCACGCTCGAAGAGCGAATCACGTACCACGACTCCTGCTACCTCGGCCGTCACAACGACGTGTACATGGCGCCGCGCAACGTGGTGTCGTCGATCAAGGGTGTCGAGGTGGTCGAGATGCAGCGCAACGGCACCAAGGGCATGTGCTGCGGCGCTGGCGGTGCGCGCATGTGGATGGAAGAGAGTATCGGCACCAAGGTCAACGACGAGCGCGCGGCGGAGGCGATCTCCACCGGTGCGTCACGTGTGGCTACCGCCTGTCCGTTCTGCTACATCATGTTGGATGACGGTGTGAAGGGTGCCGGCAAGGAAGAGCACGAAGTGCGC
>JBJTFU010000078.1:0-3783 GCA_046093585.1 Ilumatobacteraceae bacterium
ACCTGAAGGCTGGGTGCGCTTCAAGGTGTCACTCGACGGCCCCGACTCGTCGAGCATGCGGGCGAAGATGTCGTAGAGGGCAAGAACGGCAGAATCGTCGTCTACATGGGCGATGACGAGCGCTTCGACTATGTGTACAAATTCGTGTCGAAGGACAACTGGAAGAAGATGCGAGCTCGCGGAGTCAGCCCTCTGGATGAAGGAACGCTCTATGCTGCAAAGTTCAGCGCAGATGGTTCTGGCCAATGGGTGGAGTTGAGTACGGCAAACCCAGCGCTCGCATCGTGGTCCATCGACAAGATTCTCGTCGAGACTCGCTCGGCGGCGGATTTGGCTGGCGCGACGAAGATGGATCGTCCCGAGTGGATCTCCACGAACAAGGCTGGCGAAACCTACGTGACACTCACGAACAACACCCGCCGCGGCACGTCTGGGCAGCCGGCTGCAGATGCGGCCAACCCGCGTGCCGTCAATTCATGGGGTCACATCGTTCGCTTCCGGGATGGAGACAAGCACATTGGTTCGACGTTCACATGGGAAATCTTTGCCCTAGCCGACAATGTCTTCGATGAGAATGGGCACATGTTTGGATCTCCTGATGGTATTTGGGCCGACGAAGACGGTCGTGTGTTCGTCCAGACCGATGGTGAACAACCAGACAAGCACAACGACCAAATGTTGGTCGCCAACTCCAAGAATCGAAATTTCAAGAGAATGTTCACGGGCGTTGCTGGCGGTGAAGTTACGGGTATCGCGGTAACTCCGAAGCGCAAGACCATGTTCATCAACATTCAGCACCCTGGATATGGTGATCCTGCAAGGACGAACTTTCCCGCAAAGTTCACTGGGGCCACCGGTCCAGTTCCTCGCGATTCGATCGTCGTGATTTCCCGCAAGAACGGCGGGATTGTCGGCACCTGATCGGCGAAGTAATCGAATTCCACCCCCATGGGATTCGACCCGCTGCCACGGAAGCGGCACACCCACTATCTGGGTGTGCCGCTTTTGTATTCTTCCACAGTGACCAACCGCAAACCGGCTACCGCCCACACCGCCAGTCGCAACTCGCATGATCATGGAAGGTCGTTCGATCCAAGTGATGAGGAGCGCGCGCGGCGAGGGTTGATCGCACAACTTGAGATGGATGCCATTCGGGATCTGGAAGGTCGAACGGTCACCCGTATTGCCGACTACGACTTCCTGCGCGGCGGTGACGACTCGCCGGCGACGGTGAACCCTCACCTGTGGCGTCATGCGACGCTCAATGCGAACCACGGTCTGTTCGAAGTTGCCCCGAAGGTGTGGCAGGTGCGGGGTTACGACATCTCCAACATCACCTTCATCGAGGGGAATACCGGCTGGTTGATCATCGATCCACTCACCAACCCCGAGACTGCGAGTGCCTCATTTGGTCTGGTCGCCAAGTACCTGGGTGAGCGCCCGGTGAAAGCCGTGATCTATACGCACTCACACGTCGATCACTTCGGCGGTGTGGCTGGCGTGATCAGCGAAGAAGATGCCACGAGCGGTCGATGCATGATCATCGCGCCCGAGGGGTTCATGCATGAGACGGTGGGCGAGAACGTGATTGCCGGGCCGGCGATGGCGCGTCGGGCCGCGTATCAGTTCGGTGCATTGTTGCCGCCTGGGCCGGATGCTCACGTGGATGCCGGTCTCGGCACTGCGGCGCCGGTCGGGGCGCCAAGTCTGTTCGCCCCGACACACGACATCACCGCAACCGGCGAGGAGATGGTGGTGGACGGTGTGCGGATCGTGTTCCAGCTGACTCCCGAGACCGAGGCTCCCGCGGAGATGAACTTCTTCTTTCCCGACTTCGGGTGGTTGTGCATGGCAGAGAACTGTTCGCACACGATGCACAACCTCGTGCCCATTCGCGGCGCCCAGGTACGCAACTCGCTCAACTGGTCGAAGTACATCAACGAAGCAATTGAGATGTTCGCTGATCGCACCGAGGTGCTGTTCACCTCGCACAGCTGGCCACGTTGGGGGGAGGACGACGTGCGGGGTTTCCTCACACTGCAGCGGGATCTCTACCGCTGGATGCATGACCAATCGATGCGGCTCGCCAACAAGGGGATGACGCCCCTCGAGATCGCCGAGCAACTCGAGTTGCCTGACGAGTTCAAGGCGCATGAGCACACTCGTGGCTTCTATGGGGATCTCGTTCACAACGCCAAAGCCGTGTATCAGCGGTACTTGAGCTGGTACGACGGAAACCCGGCCAACCTGCACAAGTTGCCGCCAACCGAGGTGGGATCGCGATATGTGCAGGCCCTGGGGGGAGCAGAGCAGGTGCTCTCGGAGGCTCGTCGGGCATTCGCGGAGGGCGACTACCGCTGGGTTGCCGAACTGCTCAATCACCTCGTGTTCAGCGATCCCGACAATGACGAAGCACGCCAACTCCAAGCCGACACGTTCGAGCAACTCGGCTATCAGGCCGAGTCGGCGACGTTCAGGAACGCCTATCTCACCGGTGCACAGGAACTACGTCAGGGCAAGCCGAAGACGACGAAGGGTGTGGCTCGTGCGCGGTCTCTGATCAAAGCGATGTCGATCGAGCAGACGTTCGACACCATCGCGCTGCGGGTGAAGTCTGAGGAGATGGGTGGTGTGAGCGTGGCGATCAACTGGACGTTCACTGATTTGGCGGGAGCCGATGATCATCGGTGGGTGATGGGGATCTCCAACCGCGTTCTGTTCGCCACTCGCGGCAGGCACGACTCTGCGGCCGCTGCCCACGTGAGCATTTCGCGTTCGTTGTTCCTCGACGTTCTTTCGCAAGTGACCACGTTCATGGACGAGTTGGGTAAGGGCACGGTGGTAATCGAGGGAGATGCGGGCGCCATGCTCCAAGTGTTCGGCAACCTCGATGCGTTCGAAAGTGGATTCGCGATCGTCGAGCCGTAGGGCTCAGCGACTACGCGTGCACGGTGAGGCGTTGTGTCGCCTGCACCACGATCTCGTCCACCGTCACCGAACCCGATTCGACTGCGCGAGCGAGATCGACTTTCATCTCGTGTTCCCAGAACGTCTCCAGGTGCTTGGCAGTGGAGGCGACTGCATCGGCGGTCGGGTCGGCCGACCACTGTCGGGCAATTTGGTTGGCCATCCGCACCAACGCGCCGAGACGGTGCTCCGGATGATCGAGCTCGACGGAAGCGGCAGTGCGTCCCGGCGACACCTGCACGGCCGTCACCTTGTATTCGGGGCAGTTGGTGGCCCAGTCGCTGTTCTCGGTGGTGACGACGTTGGCGCCGCTCACCGGGTAGTGGAACGTGGTGTACACCACGCCAGGCGCCACACGCTCGGTGACGTGGGCATGTAGCACGGTGCTGCCCACCCGGCTGGCGATCGTCACTTCCTCGCCGTCGCGCACGCCGCGCTCCTCGGCATCCGAGGGGTGGATCTCGAGGAGATCTTCATGGTGCCACTCCACGTTCTTAGTGCGGCGAGTTTGCGCGCCCACGTTGTACTGGCTGAGGATACGACCGGTGGTGAGCAGTAGCGGGAACTTGCGAGTCGACTTCTCTTCGGTCGGCACGGCCGACCCAACAGAAGTCGACGCGCAAGTTCCCGCTACTGCTCACCACCGGTCGCATCCTCAGCCAGTACAACGTGGGCGCGCAGACTCGCCGCACCAAGAACGTCGAGTGGCACCATGAAGATCTCCTCGAGATCCATCCCTCAGATGCCGAGGAGCGAGGCGTGCGCGACGGCGAGGAAGTGACGATCGCCAGACGAGTAGACAGCACCGTGTTGCGT